>CACZPD010000080.1 GCA_902782955.1 uncultured Erysipelotrichaceae bacterium | reverse complement strand
TCGGACGCAAAAACCACTTTGGCAGAGATCCAGGACATTGATTTCAAAACGCTGAATCAGGCGGTACAGGATTTCGCGAAAGTGGTAAAACCGCTGGCGGATCTTTTCGGCCGCTGATCGGGATATCTGCTGTCACGAAGGCGGAGGCTGTCTGTTTCAGAACAGGAAAGTGAGGTGTCGTTTATGCTTCATGAAGTTAAGTTTTTATCCTTCAACGAAAGAGATCAGGTCCATGGATGGATCTATGTTCCGGCATGTGAGCCGGAAGGGATCATCCAGCTGGTACATGGTTTCGGCGAACATTCCCGCAGATATCTGCATATGATCACATCCTTCATGGAAGCCGGCTTTATCGTCGCGGCTGATGACCATGTCGGTCACGGCAAGACAGCCATTGAAAATGACTGCTGGGGCGACTGGGGAGACAAGGGCTTCACCACGATGATGGAGGATGAAAAGAAGCTCCATGACATCGTGGAAAAGATGTATCCCGATGAGCCGTACTTCATGTTCGGCCACAGCATGGGTTCCTTTATTGCCAGACAGTATATGGCAAAATACGGAAGTGACCTGGACGGCGTAACGCTCTGCGGCACAACAGGCGTATGGCCGGATCTGGATGAAAGCACCGCGATGATCCGCAGACTTGTTGAAGAGGGAAAAGGAACAGAATCCGATCCTTCGATCGGCGAGAAAGTCATGGGATGGATGTTTGACAGGTGTGAGGAAGGTTCGAAACTCGGAAATGAATGGATCTGCGAGGATCCGTATGTCCAGCAGGATCACGCGGATGACCCGTTTGATGCCTTTACGAAACCTGTATCCAACCGTTCCTGGCTGTATTTCATGCAGATGATGCAGGATATTACAGGAAAACAGTGGGCAGAAAAGGTGCCGGAATACCTGCCTGTATTCAATATCGCAGGTGACCAGGACCCGGTAGGGCAGTATGGAACCGGTGTTTATCAGACATCCAACTGGCTGATCGAAACAGGTCACGATGTAACGACCAGACTGTTCAGCGGGTATCGACATGAGATCCACAATTATGCGGATATCAGGGGCGAAGTGGAAGATCAGATCATCGACTTCTTCAGCATGTGCATCTGAATCAAATAAGCAGAAAGCTGTATGCATCTTAAGGAAAGCATACGGCTTTTTTTCATACAGATTCGTCAATATGCGCGTTTTTTGATACAATTCTTCTGTCAGTACGGAGGAAAGACAATGGGAAACTTTCTGATCAATGCAATCGGTATTCTGATTCTGATCTTTCTGGCTTTTTATGTATACAACCGTGTAACCGGCGGTTTTGATAAAAGACTGGCAGGCAGGATCAAAGCGGCGCGTGAAAAACTCCGGAAAAGCGATGCGGACAGGGTCGGCAAAAGGATCATTGTCCCGCGTGAGGGAAAGAAAGGCGTAACGGTCAACCTGTACCGGCCTTCCCGGGAAGCGGAAGGCATGCCGGCAGTATTCGTCGCGCACGGCGGTTCGTTCATGGACGGTGATGCCGACCAGCTGGATTCGTACTGTGCCCGTATGGCAGACCAGTGGGATTCACTGATCGTCAATATCAATTACACAACGATGGATGTGGAGCAGTTTCCCTGGCAGCAGGAAGAGATACAGGATACTGTATTGTATTTTGCGGTCCATGCTTCGGAATTCGGGATCGATGCGGAGAAGTTTTCCTTCGTCGGTTTCTCAGCCGGCGCGTATCTGCAGATCGGGGCAGCTGCCTATCTGAAGGAGAAGGGATTCCGTCTGTGCGGGATGATCGCGTTCTATCCGTTTATCGACGATGCCATGATCCATCTCGCGGATATGGGTATGTATCCGGAGCCTTTTACTCTTGTTACGACCGGCAGCGATGCCATGAAGGACAGGGAGCCGGTACTGATCGAACATCTGAAAAATGCCGGTACGGATCTGAATATCAAGGAATATGCGGATGCCGTACAGGGATTTGCGGAATACAACAATCCTGAGTATGCGGATGATCCACTCTATCAGCGTTCCAAAGCTGTTTCGGAAGACCAGGCGGTATTTGCGAGGGCATGCGAGATCTGGACCGGATCGGAGCTGGAGCGGTTCATACAGGAAAAAACGGAAAAGCGGTGAAGAGTATGGAAAAATATGCATTTGTGACGAGACCGGATGATGTTTCATTCGGCATCCGTGAGGAGATCAGAAAACGGCTGGATCCGGCTGCGTACACGGAAGATGAAAAGAATCCGGATACGGTATTCGTCATCGGCGGCGACGGCACCTTTATCTATGCCGTGCATCAGTATATCGACCAGCTGGACGATGTACGTTTCTACGGCATCCATACGGGAACACTTGGTTTCTATACCGATTTTGAAGACCGTGATTTTGAAGCGTTCATGGATGTCTTCCTGCATAAAAAATGGAAGGAAGTATATTATCCCCTGCTGACTTGTGAAGCAGGAGACCAGACATTCTACGCCATCAACGAGATCCGGATCGAGAACGCAGCCCGTTCGCAGGAAGTCGATATCCTGATCAATGATGAGTACTTTGAGAAATTCCGCGGCACGGGTCTGTGCATCTGCACGCAGCTGGGAAGCACGGCTTATAACCGTTCGCTCGGCGGCGCTGTGATCCAGGACGGGCTGGATCTGATCCAGATCACGGAGATCGCCGGCATCCATCACAGCAAATGCCGTTCCCTGGACGCGCCGTTCGTACTGAAGGGCGATTCCAGGATCACACTGAAGGCAGCCAACTTCCGCGGCGCCGTGCTGGGCGTGGACGCAGATGCCTATCCGATCCATGAGATCGGGGAAGTGCGTATTCATGTCTGTGAGTGCACACGGGTACGTATGCTGCAGGGGAGAAAGGTATCCTATCTGAAAAAACTACAAAGCTTATTCTAGATTTGTTACAATATTAGAACGAAAAGAGGTTCATTCATGCGCAACTGGCATTCGATATATGAAATATTAAAATATCCGCTGGGACTGGTATTTCTGGGGACGATCCTGACCGGCATCGGGATGACGGTGACATCACCTGCACTGGGCATCGCGAGTTCGGTCAATAATCAGTTCCTGCTTTCACTGGCGGAACTGATGCTGAAAACGGGACAGTTTGTCATCGTAAATTTCCCGATCCTGTTCATGATGAGGCTGGCAATGAGAAGGGGCGGCAGTGCCGCAACGATCTTCTCGGCATTTCTGGGATATATCATGTTCCTCATTACGACCATGTATTTCACCAGTACAAACCTGCCGACAACGGCGTACAGCTCCATCCTGGGTCTGAATGTCAGCCGTTCCTACGTCGGGGCGCTTTCCAACGCGACGCATTACCCGCTTCAGACAGGCCTGATCGGCGCGCTGATCGTAGCCGCTCTGACCTTGTGGGCATACCGCGGGGCAAGGAATAAAAATGAATACGGATTCTTTTCCTTCATTTCAAAAGAAGTATCATGCACGATCCGGACAATGTTCCTGTGTGTCCTTGCCGGTATCGTGATCGCTTATATCTGGCCTGTATTTATCAACTACAATGACAAGATCCTGAATTTCATCGTTGCCGATACGACCAATCCGATCAATCTGACGATCTACGGCATGCTTGACCGTTTCCTGAGTGTGTTCAACCTCGGAACATGGATCCGTCAGCCGTTCTGGTACGGCATCAGCGGCGGTTCCTGGGTCAATGTGGCCGGTGCCAGCATTACCGGTGATGTCAATATCTGGACTGCCCAGCTTGGTGCGTCTGCCCTGACCGGTACAGCCGGCAAGTTCATTACGCCGTATTATGTGCTGAATATCTTCGCGGTGCCGGGCATGATCTGGGCTATGCTGTCGCTGACAACTGACAAGATGGAGAGGAGAAAGGCATTCTTCCTGTGTCTGATCGCGGTGATCGTATCGATCCTGTTCGGTACGCTCCTGCCGCTGGAGCTGCTTCTGATATTCCTCTGCCCGCTGCTGTTCTTCATCCATATCCTTTATACAGGCGTGCTGTATGCGGTCCTGTATTCCATGAACGCGTTCCTCGGCTATCATTACGCGGATACTTCCATTATCACGGCTATGCCGGGAACCCTTCCGGAATTCATTTCCTATGCAAGCAATCCGGGACTGCAGAAAACGCTGATCGTCGTCGCGGTCACCGGTGTCATATCTTTTGTATTATATTTCCTGCTGACAAGGCTGTATTTCAAACATATGGCGCTTGATCTGTTCCATACGGACGCCAAGACAAGAATGGTCAACGGTACGCTGCGCGCAGTCGGCGGTGTGGAAAACATCAAGATGATCCATTCCGGGATCAGTTCGCTGACCATCGGCGTATACGATTCCTCCAAAGTCAACATTGACAGGCTGAAGCATCTCGGCTCCTATCGTATCTATGAGACCAGGGCGGGTTACCATATCTGTTACGGCGCAAGCTCAACGATGATCCGTATGGGCATCCTGGATGCGATGCGGGAAGGAATGCGCTCGGTCAATAATAAATAAGACAGAAAGGATAATTTATGTACAGACTCATCGCGAGTGACCTGGATGAAACACTGATCCAGAAAGACAGGACTGTATGCAAGGAGAACATTGAAGCGATCAAAAAGCTGAAGGATCTCGGTGTGTATTTTGTCTGCGCTACAGGCCGCCCGTTTTTTACCGCAGAGGGAACGCTGAAGGAACTTGGTCAGTATGACCAGGAAGGACAGTATGTGATCTCATTCAACGGCGGCGCCATTACCGAAAACAAGGGACATCGTCTGCTGCATTTTGAAGGAATCACATTTGAACAGGCATCCGAGCTGTACAAAAGAGGTCTGAAATACGATGTCTGCATGCACGTCTATACAAAGGATACCGTATATGTATACAACATCAATGACGACGAAGTGGCCTATCTGGACAACCGTCAGCCGTTTACGGAGATCTTTGATGACAACATCGATTTCCTGAAGGATACGGAGATCGTCAAATGCCTGTATGAGAATACGGATAATGCCTATCTGCGTTCCATCGCGGCGGAACTGACAGATATTACATACAATATGGATGTCAGCTATTCTTCCAACCGTTATCTGGAATTCAACAAGGAAGGCGTCAATAAAGGCGCCGGACTGCTCAGGCTGGCAGATCTGCTGGGAATCGATCACAAGGATACGATCGCCATCGGCGACAACTACAATGATCTTGCCATGATCAAGGCAGCCGGACTCGGCGTAGGCGTAGCCAATACTGTCGAAAGCATGAAGCCGGAATGTGATTATATTACCGAAAGAGACTGCGACCACGGCGCTGTGGCGGAAGTCATCGAAAAGTTTATCTTGAATCAGACAGAATGAGATGCAGTATGCATCTCGTTTTGCGAAAGGGGAATACTATGGATTTTGATCTGTCAAAGAAACACTGCTTTTATTTCAATGAGATCTCCATGATCCCGAGAGGATCGGGAAATGAGCGGGCGATCAGTGACTATGTGGCCGGGTTTGCGGAAAAGCACGGTTTTGATTATGTGCAGGATGACATCCTGAACGTGATCGTGCATAAACCCGCATCTGACGGGTATGAGGATCATGGCCCGGTGATGCTGCAGGCACACATGGATATGGTCTGTGAAAAGAACAAGGATGTGGAACATGACTTTGAAAGGGATCCGCTGGACCTGTATACGGAAGACGGATGGCTGAAGGCAAGAGGTACGACGCTCGGTGCGGATGACGGCTACGGCGTAGCGTATATGCTGGCGATCCTGGACGATCCGGATCTGAAGCATCCTGACCTGTACTGCTATTTCACCGTGATGGAGGAGATCGGCCTGGTCGGGGCAAGCCGCCTGAAGAAAAGCGACCTGCACGGAAAGAGATATATCAACCTGGACGGCGGCGGGGAAGTCGTTACCTGTGTCAGTTCCTCCGGTGGTGCGAGAGTGGAAGTCCTTTTCCCGATCACAAAGGAAAAGAATACAAAACCGGCATACCGTCTTTCGGTGCGCGGTCTGTCGGGCGGACATTCGGCCTCAAAGATCCATCTGGAAAAGGGAAACGCCAATATCCTGGCAGTCCGGATCCTGAAGGAACTGCAGGAAAAGGGAATGGATGTGCAGCTGTGTGACTTTGACGGCGGACTGAAATACAACGCGATCCCGCGGGAGGCTGATGCCGTCTTCGCAAGCAGCACAGCTTTTGAAGAACTGGAGCAGGCAGTACAGGAAAGCACAGACAAAATAGCTATGGAGCTGGAATTCAGCGATGCGGGATTCTTTACGGTATTTGAAAAAACCGAATGGGAAACTGTGATTGCAAAGGAAAACAGCGATGACTTCCTGAACTATATGTTCCTTCTGCCGGATGGATTCCGGCATCGTTCGATGTCGGTGGAAGGACTGACAGTCGCTTCGCTGAATGCCGGAATCATCCGTACAAAAGAAAACGAGATCAGCCTGATGGATCTCGTACGCAGTTCCCTGGCAAGCCATACGGACAGACTTCTCATGAAAATGAGGCTGCTTGGCAAGGTGTTCCATGCGCAGGTCAATCTCGGGGAGCGGTACGGCGGCTGGAATTACAGTCCGGAATCCGATATGCGCGAAAAACTGCGGGAAGTACTGAAGGCACACGGCACGGAACTGACGGAGCGTGCAAACCCCGGCGGACTTGAATGCGGAATCTTCAAGTCACTGGATCCGGAACTGGATATCATCACCTACGGCCCCATTGCCTTCGGAGCGCATACACCTGAGGAGAAACTGGATCTGGCCTCATTTGACAGGGCTTACGGGATCCTTTGTGAGCTGCTGGAAAATCTGTAGTGACAATAAATGATTCTTTTGTATAATAGTGGACAGGAGAAAAAATACTATGGGTAAATATTTCGGAACAGACGGCTTCCGCGGGGAAGCAAACGTAAATCTGACATATGAACATGCAGTGCAGATCGGACGTTACCTTGGCTGGTATTACGGCAAGCGCCTGAATAAAAAGGCGAAGATCGTGATCGGCAAGGATACAAGAAGATCTTCCTATATGTTCGAGTATGCGCTGTGCGCAGGTCTGACAGCTTCAGGCGCAGATGCGTATATCATGCATGTCACTACAACACCGAGCGTATCCTACATTGCCAGAGTGGATGATTTCGACTGCGGCATTATGATCAGTGCATCGCATAACCCGTTCTATGACAACGGCATCAAGCTCGTCAACAGCAACGGTGAAAAGATGGATGAGGAAACGATCCTGAAGATCGAAGATTACATTGACGGTAAAGTCGAAGTGCCGCTGGCACTGCGTGATGAGATCGGCAGGACGGTAGACTATGTGGAAGGCAGAAACCGCTATATCGGCTATCTGATCTCCATGTCCAAATACAGCTTCAAGGGCAAGAGAGTCGGTCTGGATGTCGCAAACGGCGCGGCATGGTCCATTGCGAAGGGCGTATTTGATGCCCTCGGCGCAAAGACATATGTCATGAACAACGCACCGGACGGATACAACATCAATACAGACTGCGGTTCCACGCACATTGAGCATCTGCAGGCATTCGTAAAGGAAAACAACCTGGATGTAGGTTTTGCCTATGACGGTGACGCGGACAGATGTCTGTGTGTGGATGAAAAGGGCAATGTCGTAACCGGCGACCATATCCTGTATATCTACGGTCTCTATATGAAGGACCGCGGCAAACTGCTGAACAACACCATCGTTACCACTGTCATGAGCAACTTCGGATTATACAAGGCGCTGGATAAAGTCGGCATCGATTATGAAAAGACAAAAGTCGGTGACAAGTATGTTTATGAAAACATGGTCACGAACGGACACAGGATCGGCGGCGAGCAGTCCGGACACATCATCTTCACGAAGTACGCAACGACCGGAGACGGCATCCTGACATCCCTGAAGATGATGGAAGTCATGCTGGCGAAGGGCAAGCCGATGAGCGAACTGGCAGCGCCGGTCGTATTCTATCCGCAGGTGCTGAAGAATGTACGCGTCAAGTCCAAGTCGGAAGCACAGAACGACCCGAAAGTACAGGAAGCTGTACAGAAAGTCGCGGAAGAACTTGGTGACAACGGACGTATCCTGGTCAGGGAATCCGGTACGGAACCGGTGATCCGCGTCATGGTCGAAGCAGGCTCTGATGAAGTCTGTGAAAAGTATGTCGATTCTGTCATCGATGTGATCAAGGCACAGGGACACCTGGAATAAAACAGAAAATGAATTTACCTCCGCAAGGAGGTTTTTTCATGTAAAAGAAAAAAAGAACTGCATATGATGCAGTCCTCAGATCCATCCGAAATGGATGCAGGCATTGCGGATACCGTCGTCCTCGGCAGCGTCCGTCACATAGTCAGCCATTTCCAGCAGGGCGGGCCATCCGTTCCCCATGGCGATCTTTGTCCATTCGTCATGGAACATGACCATGTCATTTTCCCCGTCCCCGAATACAACGACATCCTCCGGATTCCCGTGCAGGTATTCCATCATGTCCTGAATTCCTTTGTCCTTTGAATCGTGCTGGTAACAGAGGTATTCCGGGACAAAGCGGATATGTCCGAGGATATCGCGCTTCGTCAGTTTCGCTTCTTCTTCCGGCGGGATCGGGATATAGACTTTGTATATGCTTTCCAGGTCTGACCATTCCAGATCCGGTTTCAGGATATATTCCGTCGGTTCTTTCCGTTCCCCGACCTGTTTGATGAACAGATCGTTTTTCATGATGACCTTGATGCTGTCTTCGAAGGCTACCAGGACGCCGTATCCGAGTGCTTCGGCTTCCGCGATGAGCTCCAGCGCTTTTTCCCTGTCAAGCGGTGCATTGCGCACAAGCTTGTCATTTACAATAAGAGCGGCACCGCCGTTGGCAACAAAGTTGTGTATGCCTGCTTCCTGCGCGGCTTTGACCGTTTTGTAATATGCACGTCCGGTACAGATGGCAGTGAAGTGACCGTTGGCTTCCAGTTTCCGCAATGTCTCGAGTGCGCTGGGAACCATTTTGCCGGTATGGATATCTGTCAGGGTGCCGTCTATATCAAAAAAGAAATATTTCATATCCGCCTCCATATCCAGTATACAGGCTGTCAGGCAAAAACAGAGCATGATCCTTTTATTTCGCTTCCCTGGATGACATAATGAAACTGCATATAAAGGAGCGAAGATAATATGAAAAAGATCCTGACTCTGGTCGATGAAAGTTTTGAAGACCTCGAACTCTGGTATCCTGTCTACCGCCTGCGGGAAGAAGGATGCACGGTAGATCTGGCAGCGAAGCAGGCCGGTCTGTATCACGGCAAGTACGGTGTTCCGTGCCAGGTGGATATGACATTTGATGAAGTTGATCCCGATGACTATGACGGACTGCTCGTACCGGGCGGCTGGGCGCCGGACAAACTGCGCAGATTCCCGGTCGTCCTGGATATCGTCAGAAAGATGAACGCTGACAACAAGGTCATCGGCGAGATCTGCCATGCCGGATGGGTGCTGATCTCGGCTGGCATCCTGAAAGGAAAAAAGGTGACCAGTACGGTCGGTATCCGCGATGACATGACCAACGCCGGTGCGGAATGGCTGAATGTGGATTCCGTGGTTGACGGCAATATCGTTTCCGCACAGGTTCCCTCCAGTCTGCCGGCATACATGAAAGACTACATCCGCGTACTGAACGGACAGTAAGAAAAAGCTTTAAGCAAAGTACAAACTTTGTTTAAAGCTTATTTTTTTACTGCAGACCGCGGATCATATGATGGTAGACGATGCCGTTTTCTTCCGTTTCCTGATGCAGGTCAACGAACCAGTTCCGCTTCCAGAATTTCTGCGCCTTGGCATTTCCTTTGACGAATCCGGCTTCTGCCCAGACAAATCCGCACCCGGTGAATACATCCAGCATGTCGCGCAGGATCTCGGAACCGTAGCTCCAGCCCTGCAGGTCCTTGCGGATCATGAACAGGTCGATCCATACGGCATCCTGTCTGGGGTAGCCTAAATAGATATCGGCTACGCCGACAAGTTCCGGATCTTTGAACAGTACATAGTATTTTTTTGCCGGATCTGCTTTCGGCGGACATTTCGCGGCATCCTTCATGACGGTTTCCATGGTCGGGACTGTACCGAGCAGGTCAAAGTATTCCTGGTTGTTCTGATACAGCTCCAGTACTTCGGCGTAATTGTCTTCACTGATCAGCTCGACATCATAAATATCTGACAATGCATGCGGGTCGAATGTATATTCATCGAGCCGTCTGCCGTCGACGAGCACCACTTCGCATTCGTATCCGGCATCTTTCTTTTCCATGACTGCGATAACGCGGTCGAAGATCGTCTTGCCGATATGCATACGGGCATTTTCGGCTTTTTTCTCTGCGCCCGGGATATTTTCGTAATACCTGGCGGTCATATCATAGCCGAATGCTTGGCGGGAGAGGTCTGCGTTTTCCCAGGTGATCAGGATATTATCGACTGTGTTCTGTTTCAGGATCCAGCCGATATTTTCCGGGGACGGTTCCAAAGCTTCTGTTGCCTCGTTGCCGAGCAGCTCATTGATGCCGTCAAACAGTTCCGGGAATGTCGGGAAAAGAAATCCGTCAAGTACGATCTCTATTGTGTTTCTCTGTTCGCTCATATTACTCATCTGCCGCAAATACGATGCCGGCATCCTTTCTTGCGCTGGTCATGACTTCGCTTACGGCAATGCTCGTTTCCAGCATGCAGTAACAGAAATCCTTATCGTCTTCTTCAATCGCACGGATGAATTCGCGGAATTCGTAAACGACCCGGTTTACGGAAGGATCGCTTTCAAATTCCCTTGTCGTGCCGTCGTTCAGATCCAGTACGATCTTTCCGCCGACATTGGCTGAACCATAGGAAGAAATGATGCCTTTCGTACCCTGGATCATGCCCTGGCGCAT
>CACZPD010000079.1 GCA_902782955.1 uncultured Erysipelotrichaceae bacterium | reverse complement strand
TCGGCCAGGGATATATCCAAATATGTATATGCAGGACACAAGTATAAAGTGGAAGAAAGCGATGTCCCGTCCAAATACTATCTTTCGGAAAATATGATCTTCACAATTCCGAAGAGAAAGCCTGCCGGAGATCAAACGATAACGATCACAATTCAGGACAACACGATCAATTATCAGCTGGCCAAAACAGATCAGGATGGACAACCTCTTGCCGGTGCGCGTCTTGTTGTCAGGGATCTGTCAGATGACGAAGATCCCGGAAGGACGATCATCGACTGGCTTTCAACCGAACAGCCTCTCTCCGTGAATCGTTTTGAAAGAGGCCACACCTACGAAATTGAAGAAACGGAAACACCCGCGCATTACTATACTTCACAGAAGAAAAGTTTTACTGTTCCTGAAACAGGAAACGCGGATCCGGTTACCGTGACATTTGAAAACGAGAGGATCGTCGTCAGCTTTATTAAAAAAGACGGGGAAAGCGGGAAACCGGTTCCGGGTGCGTCTTTTGAATTGTATGACATTACAGACGGCGGAAAAGGACGGTTGTGTGATTCATGGATCAGTACAGATAAGACGCATATCTGTGAAGATCTGGAAAAAAGTCAAACATACTGTCTGAAGGAAGTCGCTGTACCAGCAGGATATTACAAAGCCCCGGATACAGTTTTTACGATTCCTGAAAGCAGGCCTCAGGAACCGCTGGAGATCATCTCAATCAATTATCCGGTCAGGGCAGAGGTACGGAAGAAAGATGATTCCGGAAAGCTGCTGGAAGGCGCTGTGATGGAACTGCGCGAAAAAGGAAGTGACAAGATCCTTGATCTCTGGACAACTGACGTTACCGGCGCACACGATATTTCTGCATTTCTGAGCAGCGGAAAAACGTATGTGATCAGTGAAAGGGAAGTCGTTGCAGGTTATTACAAATCTGTTGAGAAGGAGTTTACGGTCGAAGAGGTAATGGATCATCCTTCAGAAATGATCACTGTGGAGATGGTTGATGAAGCTATACAGATGCAGGTCATCAAAAAGGATGAATCAGGAAATCTCCTTGAGGATGCGCATATTGTCCTGACAGACAAAACAACAGGGAAAACGGCAGATGAGTGGGACACTGTTACGGAAGCGCATGATATTTCCGCACACGTTATTGCCGGGCATACATATGTCCTGAGGGAAACCGAATGCGTAAAAGGTCATTACATCGCTGCTGAAAAGGAATTCCGGGTGGATGATTACGGAAACAGCCAGGGGATGATCACGCTTGAAATGATCGATGAAACAATATGCATCAAGGTCAGAAAGGTGGATGAAAGCGGGAATCTACTGGAGGACGCGCATCTTGTCCTGATCGATGCGGAAACCGGAGAGAAAGTTGATGAATGGGATACGGTAAAAGAAGAGCATGATATTTCCGATGCGGTCATTCCGGAGAGAACATATATTCTGCGGGAAACGGAATGTGTCGGCGGATACTATATCAGCGAGGACATCACTTTTACTGTCGATAAGGTTCATCAGGACCAGGAGATCAGGATCATAGATATGACAGATGAGACGATCTGTTATGAAATACTGAAAGTCAATGATAAAAATGAGCCGGTTGAAGGGGCGCATCTTTGTCTGAAAGATCTGACAGACGGTACAGAAACAGGTGCCTGGGTCACGGGGAAAGAACCGATTCCGCTGAAGGGTATTCTGCAGGCCGGCCATACATATGAGCTTACGGAAACAGACCACCCGGAAGGCGTACATCCATCCGCAGCCATGCAGTTCACGGTTCCTGAGAAAGGGAAAGCAGAGACCGTAACGATCAAAATGATCGATTCGGAAACAGGGATCCGTGTACGCAAAGTGGATGATGCAGGCAACCCTGTCGTCAATGCCAGACTTGAAATACAGGACCTGAGCGGGAATGTGATCTATGCATTCACTACAGATGAAAACAGGAAAGGGATCGATATATCTGATCTTGTAAAAGGAAACGAGACTTATATCCTGCATGAAGCAGGTGTTCCCGACGGCTATAAGAAGGCGGAAGACATCCGTTTTACAGTCACGGGAACAGAAAAAAAGCCTCAGGAGATCGTTATGACAGATATCCGGATCCCGATCAAAGTTAAGACTGTGAAAACAGGGGATTCCGGTATCCTGCGCTACGTTGTTTATATGTTTACAGCAGTCTTCTCTTCGCTTGCGGCAGTATTTGTCCGGCTTAAAATCCGGTAACAGACAAAGCTCACAGGTTGTCAATAATCCGGATTCGATGTAAAGTAACGAAGAGGTGACAACGATGAGCAGAACAAAAGAAATATCTCCGGTACAGCTGGAGAAGATGCGCAGTGACTATCTGGAAAACGAGAAAGCACGCATCGTCAGAAACGCATTGACAAAAAATGATATCGGCACGATTAGTTGCGATTTTGAGGCGGCCAGGGAAAATCCTTATATTTTCTCAATAGATATTGAAACGATGCCGGTTACGAATCAGAAAGCATCCGGAAGATGCTGGATCTTTTCCGCGCTGAATGTGCTGCGCGAGATCATTGCGAAGAAATACCAGATCAAGGAATTCGAACTGTCGCAGAATTATGTTGCTTTTCACGACAAGCTTGAGAAGGTTAATTTCTATCTTGAGGCAGTAATCCAGGAAGCGAAGAGCTCTTCCATGCATGATGCGACCATGCGTTTCCTGATGGAAACAGCTGTAAGTGACGGCGGACAATGGGATATGTTTGTGAGCCTGGTCAAGAAGTACGGGATCTGCCCGAAAGCGGCAATGCCGGAAACGTATCAGTCTTCACATACAAGAGGCATGAACGCGCTGATCAACCAGAGACTGCACCGGTTTACAGCGGAAGTATTCAGACTGAAGGACAGCGGAAATGATGAAGAAATCGGGAAACTGAAAGAAGAATGTCTGAAGGAATGCTACGGACTGATCTGTTCCTGCTTCGGAATGCCGCCGGAAAGCTTCTCGTTTGAATACAGGGATAAAGACGGCAATTATCACTGCGAGCAGAATGTCAGACCGCAGGATTTCTATGAAAAATATCTGGGAACGGATATGGATGAATATGTCGGCATTATCAACGGGCCGACAGCCGACAAGCCGTTCTGGCAGATGTATACAGTAAAATATCTGGGCAATGTCATCGGCGGTAATCCTGTATCCTTCCTGAATCTTCCGATGGACAGATTCAAGGAACTGATCCTGAACCAGCTGAAAGCAGGTGAACTTGTATGGTTCGGATGCGACTGCGGCAAAGACGGTGACAGGAAAACCGGTCTGTGGGACGACAGGCAGTTCCGGTATGAAGAGACCTTTGACATGAATCTTGATATGAGCAAGGAAGACATGCTGGATACAAGACACAGTGCCATGAATCACGCGATGGTACTGACCGGTGTCAATCTGGAAAACGACCGTCCGACAAGATGGAAGATCGAGAATTCATGGGGAGAGGAACCCGGAAACAAAGGCTATTTTATCTGCAGCGATACATGGTTTGACAGATATGTTTACGAAGCAGTCGTGCACAGGAAGTACCTTTCCGGGAAAGAACTGGCAGTTCTGCAGGAGTCACCGCATGTTCTGGAACCATGGGATCCGTTCGGATCACTTGCCGATTAAGGGATACATTCATGTATCCTTTTTTTGAGGTTTTTCCTATGATACAATACTAAACGGGTGATTTTCATGAAGATAGGTGTAATCTCTCTCGGATGTGCTAAAAATCTGGTCGATACAGAATATCTGCTCGGCCTTCTGAAAGCGAACGGACAGGAACTGGTCCGCCGTTATCAGGATGCGGACGCAGTAATTATAAATACCTGCGGTTTTATTGAAAGCGCCAAAAGCGAGGCGATCAGTACGATCCTCGACGCGGCTGATCTGAAGCAGGGAAGACTGCAGAAACTGATCGTTATGGGATGCCTGTCACAAAGGTATAAACCGCAGCTAGAACAGGAGATGCCTGAAGTTGACCGGTTCATTTCCATCGATGAATACGGAAACCTTGCCGGTATCCTTACTGATGTGCTCGGTGTCAGGATCACCGGCACCTACGGAAAGACCCCGCGTATCCTGTCCGGTAAACCCTGGATGGCATATCTGCGGATCGCAGACGGATGTGACAACAGGTGCAGTTACTGCGCGATTCCGCTGATCAGGGGACCGCTGCGTTCTTTTGCTGAAGATGATCTGGTCGCGGAAGCACAGCGTCTCGCCGCAAACGGCGTAAAAGAACTGAACCTGATTTCACAGGACAGTTCCCGATACGGATATGATCTTGACAGCCGCCTGCATCTTTCCGCTCTTCTGAAAAGGCTGGACCGTATCGAAGGAATTGAATGGATCCGTATCCTGTATCTTTATCCGGACGAGATTCCGGACGATCTGATCGATACGATCAAAAACAGCAGGCATATTCTTCCTTATTTTGATATCCCCGTACAGCATGGTTCTGCCCGGATGCTGAAAGCCATGCACAGGAGGGGAACACCGGAAATGATTCTGGACAGGGCGGAAAAGATCCGCCGGGAAATTCCGGACGCGGTGATGCGGACCACGCTGATCACAGGCTTTCCGGGAGAAAGTGAAGAAGATCATGCGGATAATATCGATCTGATGAAAAAAGTACGCTGGGACCACCTGGGTGTATTCACATATTCACATGAGGAAGATACACCGGCATATTCACTGCCTGACGATGTCCCGCCGGAAATTAAGGAAGCCCGGCGCCGGGAGATCATGGAGATACAGGAAGAGATCAGCCGTGAAAACCTTGCCCGCAGGATCGGTCTTACGGACCGCGTTCTGGTCGAAGGAAGAGATGCCCTCAGCGGCATGTATATCGGCAGAAGCACCTTGTTTGCACCGGATGCTGTAGACGGGTGTGTACGGTTCCGCGACACTGCCGTTCACAGGGAAGGGGAATTCGTTGATGTACGTTACCTTCGGGTTTCCGGGCATAATCTGATCGGAGAAAAAACAGACTGATGTTTCATATTTCGGATTGCAAAAAATTTAATCGGTGCAAACGGTTGTTTCTGAATGACCTGGTCAGGGAGAAACAACCTTTCGTGCGCTTTGTCCGTCTGGATGAGGCGATCACGGATCTTGCAGCGGGAAAACTGCATGTTGGTGATCATTTTCTCGGAAAAAGAGGAGATGATCCGGCACTTGCGATACAGGCTCTTGAACAGTATGACTGGCTGGTAAAGGCACGTTTTGAATATAAAGATCTGCGCGTAAAGGTCCCGTTTCTGCACAGGAACGGAACCGGATGGGAATTGTATTTTCTCTTTGCGGGACTATATCCGCATGCGGACGATATGCAGTTCTACTGCGATACTGTCTGGGTTCTTGAAAAGAACGGGATCGAACTGACAGATATCCGGATGATCCACCTGAACGCGGACTATGTACGTCACGGGGAACTGGATACGGAAGAATTATTCATTGTTACGGATAAGCTGTATAACCACAGAAACAATCCGACAATTGATTTTGCCGAAGCGATCCGGAAATCATATACGGAACTGGACGGTCTTCTGGAAAAGATGAAAGCGGCAGATCTTGCGTCGCTTCCCGAACCTGAACGCAAACCGAAATGTGCATCCCGTCAGAAATGCCGGTATTATCATGACTGTTTTCCCGATGAAGTCCGTGAACCGGATAATTCCATCCTGCATCTGATATCTTCACAGCACAGATATGCGATGCAGAAGGATGGAATAAACTGCCTGAAAGATGCGGATCCGGAACGGATCGAAGGCTTTCTTCAGCAGTATGCGCAGATCATGGCTGACAGAAACGGCGGTTTATTCTGTGACAAGGCAGCGCTTCTTTCCTGGATGGAAGATATCCGTTATCCGATTTCCTTCCTGGATTTTGAATGGGAGTGCTTTGCGGTTCCGCCGTTTGACGGAATGCGTCCCTATGATGTTCTTCTCTTTGAATACTCCCTGCATATCCTGCAGGAGGACGGAAGTCTTGATCATAAAGTCTTTCTGTCCGTAGGTGACGACAGGGAGAGCTTGTGCCGGAATTTAATTGCGGATATTCCCGCAGAAGGTTCACTGATCGCGTACAACGCAACCGGAGCAGAAAAGATCAGGATCCGTGAACTGGCGGAAACATTCCCTGAATATCAGGATGAACTGCTCGGCCTGAACGCCCGCATGCACGATCTGCAGATCCCGTTTGAAAGAGGTGTTGTCTACGATGTCAGGATGCGGGGACAGTGGTCTCTGAAGACGATCATGTCCATGATGGATGATCCGGGATACAGAAATCTTGAGATCGCGCAGGGCATGGAAGCTGTATTTCAGTGGCGCCATCTCGACAGGGAAGATCACACGGCAGATCTGGAAAAAATCTATGAAGATCTTAAGGCGTACTGCAGTATGGATACCTATGCCATGACGGTCGTCTATCAGTGGCTGCAAAACATGATCAAAGAATAAAAAAGCAAAACATGCGGACGTTCCTCGTTTATGCATGTTTTCTTTTTTGATCGGAAAGAGTATAATAAAAATAACAACAAGGAACTGATGATCATAATATCAATAGGTGGATTGCATTTTTATTCACCCTTTCCTGACCACATAGATAGGAGGAAAACATGAGGTTCGAGATCGTTGGAAAAAACATTGAGATTACGGATACGATGAAGGAAAAAATCGAGAAGAAACTTTCCGGACTGGATAAGTATCTTCTGATTGATCCGAATACGATCGCAAGAGTGGTCGCTCGCGTGTATCCGAACTCACAGAAAGTGGAAGTCACGATTCCCACAAAAGTCGGCCTGTTAAGGGCTGAAGTTGTCAATGATGATTTCTACGCAGCAGTCGATCTTGCCATTGACAAGCTCGAAGATCAGATCCGCCGGCAGAAGACAAGGCTGGCGAGAAGGCACAGGGAACATCTGGCAAAAGCCTTCGTGGACGAAGTTCACGAGGAGGAAAAACTGGACATTCCTGTGAAAACCAAAACCATTGTTGCAGATGTAATGGATTTGGAAAAAGCAATCATGGAAATGGAATTGAGCGGGCATACATTCTATATTTACACCGATGAGGAGTCTGAACAGCCAGCAGTTGTATACAGAAGGAATGACGGCATGTACGGCCTCCTGGAAATCGAACAGCCGGATTAATCCTGTATTAATCACTGAATGACATAAGATAAATATAAAGCGATGATATGTTGGCATATCATCGCTTTTTGTCTAAATGATGTTTCCGGATACTCACAGCATGATGATCAGATACACAATACCCATCGCAAGAACACCGGGTATGAAAGAGTGTGACATGTTGTAAAGCAGTGCAATGATGCATGCGAGTACGGCATAATATGTAAATGCCGGGATCCAGATCATCAAATCAAAAGAAGCAAACGCGGCTGTAAATACGACACCGGTCAGGATACCGGACAGCAGGATCATCAGCAGGTCATGGTTATCCAGATGGATATGATCCGTTAAACATTTGAATTCAATGTTGAACAATGCGGATTGCATAAAACTGAAAGCTATCAGAAGGGCAGGCTTCGCATACGGAATGGAAGAAAACACAGTTTCATCAGCGATCAGCAGCTTCACATCCATATACTCGGAACAAAACCAGATCCAGAAATAGATTCCGATTGCACCGGCAAAAGTATATATTATCGTGGAAAACAGATTATCCTTAGACCGGTTGTAATGTATCCCAAACAGATTCCAATCATAGATGATAAGAATTCCACTGAAAATATTCATAGCACAGGCAAGCGATAAATACTCCTGCCTCAGGTAAATATTTAAAACGTGAGAAGAAACAGGAATCAGAAACATCAGAAGAACAGAGATGATGATTCTCTTGAAAGACAATGAGGAAAGACTTTGTTCGGACATGTTCAGACTCCTTTCAATCGTTTAACTATTTTACCTTATTTCTACTTCCATGTCATATAAATAATCTTAGAATATGATATTGGTTCAAATCTGCAATTTCATTTAAAGAAGAAAAAATACAGCGAATATATTATTTGGCGGTATTAACAAGGAGGAAAAAATGATTAAGAATTTAAATGAAAACGAAAAGGAAACTGTTGTCCGTTACATTGGGGAATTGTATCGTGACAATAAAAAGAGAACTGAAATACTGAATCATAACACCATCAATGAAGACAAATCGTCTTATACACCTGATTCAGATCTTATTCGCATCGTTGATATAACACTGGATGATTGCTCGATCGATACGCAGCTGATTATCAGAAATGAATATCTGAAAGCAAAAAACAGACGGTGGTATCAGGAATATTACAGCCCAAGCACATATTACCGGCTCCGTAAAGAAGCGGTCAAAGAATTTCTCAAAGGTCTTTTCTTTTGATAATTGTGAAACATCCTGATAAATGTTAGTATATTTACAAGGAGTGTTTGCATGGACCGTCTTGCTGTTTTAAAGAGGCTTGCAGAAGATTTTTCCGACAATTTAGATGATTTCGGCGCTCAGACAACATTTGAGGATTTACGCATGGATTCTTATGCCGTTGTGGATTATCTGCTGGAAGTGGAAAAAGAATTCAGCATTGTTTTGAACGATGATGAAATTCTTCAGCTCAGGAGCATACAGGATGTCCTGGACACAATTGAACAAAGCATTTAGGAGGTAAAAATATGCTTAAAGGTATTGCTGCTTCACAAGGTATCGCTGTTGCAAAAGTTTACAAATTGGAACAGCCTGTATTAGAGATCGTCAGAAAAGATGCAAATCCGGAAGAAGAAATCGCGAAACTGGATGCAGCTTTCAAAAAGACTGTAGAAGACATTGAAAAGATCAAAGAAGTTGCTTCCAAGAGTCTTGCACCTGAAGAGCTGGCCGTTTTTGATGCACATCTGATGATGGCAAACGATCCTGAACTGCGCGGACAGATCGAAGACATGATCAAGAATGATTCTGTAAATGCAGAATTCGCTACAGACCAGGTTGCCAATATGATGGTAATGATCTTCGAATCTATGGAAGATGCTTACATGAGAGAAAGAGCAGCGGATATCAAAGACGTTACTTTCCGTCTGAAATGCAATCTCTGCGGAAAAATCATCCCGAACCTTTCTACAATTGATGAGCCAGTCGTAATCGTCGCAAAGGATCTGACACCTTCCGATACAGGTTCCCTGAACAAGGAATTTGCAAAGGGTTTTGCAACTGAAATCGGCGGACGTACAAGCCACAGTGCAATCATGGCACGTTCTCTCGAAATTCCTGCAGTTGTCGGTGTTACCGGAATTCTGGATGCCGCAAATGACGGTGATCCGGTCATCCTCGACGCGCTGAACGGCGAAGTTATCCTCTTCCCGACAGAAGAACAGGTTGCTGAATATCAGAAGAAGGGCGAAGAATACAAGGCTGAAAAAGAAGCTCTCAAAGCACTGAAGAACAAAGAATCCATCTCCACTGACGGCCATAAAGTACTGCTGGTCGGCAATATCGGTTCTCCGGCTGATGTTGACGGCGTTAAGGAAAACGGCGGCGAAGGCGTCGGCCTGTTCCGTACTGAATTCCTGTACATGAAGAGTGAAGACTGGCCGGATGAAGAGACACAGTACCAGGCTTATAAATCTGTTCTTGAAGGAATGGAAGGCAAACCGGTCGTTATCCGTACACTGGATATCGGCGGCGACAAGAAGCTGAAGTATTATACATTCGAAGAAGAAATGAACCCGTTCCTCGGTGTACGTGCTGTCCGTTTCTGCCTCATGAAGAAAGATATCTTCCGTACACAGCTGAGAGCTCTCCTCAGAGCATCTGCTTTCGGTCACCTCTGCATCATGTTCCCGATGATCGCTACAGTTCAGGAATTCAAGGATGCTAAAGCTGTTTATGATGAAGAACGTGAAAAACTCATCGCTGAAGGCATTGCTGTAGGTGAAAAGGTTGAAGTCGGCTGCATGATCGAAATTCCTGCTGCTGCAGTTCTCGCTGACCAGATCGCGAAGTATGCTGATTTCTTCTCCATCGGAACAAACGACCTGATCCAGTACTCCATGGCTGCTGACCGTATGAGCCAGCCGGTATCCTATCTGTACCAGCCGCTGAACCCGTCCATC
>CACZPD010000078.1 GCA_902782955.1 uncultured Erysipelotrichaceae bacterium | reverse complement strand
TGTCATCACAGCAGGCTGTTCCTCATGTGCTTCACATGAACATGCATGTTCGTGTTCGTGATGGTGCGAGTGGCCTTTGGATGTCAGGACAGCGTCCGGTTCTTCTTTCGCGATCAGTTCTCGGACTTTCTGTTCCATCTCTTTTCCGAGATCATGATCGCAGTCATAGACCAGCGTTTCTCCCATAAAGTTCAGTGACACATTCTCCAGTCCTTCGATCTGGGATATCTTCTTCTCCAGTTTGGCAGCGCAGTTGGCACAGTCAATACCTGTAATTGAGAAACGGTAAGTGGCTTTTTCTTCATGTTCATGGGAGTGGTCTTCATGATCGTGGTGATGTCCATGATGGTCATGATGCGCGTGATGATGCAGCTCCACGGCATATGACAGGCTGATCTCCGGCTCTTCTTCGATCATCGCGATCAGATACTGCTCTGCCTCCAGATATTCCCTGTCATGGTATACGATCTGAAGCTTTTCGCTTTCCCAGTCAATTTCCGCTTCATCGATCCCTTCGGTCTGACGGATCTTTGCTGCGATCTCTTCTGCGTGTTCCGCAGTTTTGATTCCATGAATCCTGTATTCCTGGCGTTCCATATAATCACCTCATTTGAACAACTATTCAACTATTATACTATGCCTCCGTATGCATGGTGTCAATATGAAAAACAAAGAAAAACAAGTCTGCATGAGACTTGCTTATCCAGTAATAACGCGGCAGATCTCATCCACTGTTTCCAGAGGCAGATCCGCAAACATCGGCAGCGTCAGTACCTGCCCTGCCAGCTTCCTGGCAACTGGTGTCTTTGACGCGTCGTAAGTATCCTTATAGCATGTCATATCCGTTGTCAGCGGATAGAAGTATTTTCTGGCGCCGAAATCATTTTCCCTGAGTTTCTGAAATACTTCATCACGGGAATAGCGGTAACCGGAAAAGAACACCGGGTAATAACAGTAATTCGGCTGGACATCTTTCTGGATCTCATTGACCGTGATGCCTTCAATTCCCTTCAGATGAGAATCATATCTTTCCGCAACTGCCTTCCGCTTTGCGACCTCGCCGCTGAAGTGACGGAGATTGCAGATGCCCATAGCTGCCTGGAATTCATTCATCTTGGCATTTCCGCCGACTGCGCAGCAGTCTTCGGTTCCGTGGATACCGAAGTTCTTGGCGTCATTCAGCTTCTGGATCAGGCTGTCATCCGCGAAGGATACAGCACCGCCTTCAATGGTGTTGAATACTTTTGTCGCATGGAAGCTGAACATCGAAGCGTCACCGAAACAGCCGGAACTTACACCCTTGTATTTCACGCCGAATGCATGGGCTGCGTCATAGATCACTTTCAGGTTATGTTTTTTTGCTATAGCGGCGATCTTTTCCACATCGCACAGATTGCCGTATACATGCACCGGCACGATCGCCACGGTACGTTCTGTGATCAGGCTTTCGATCTGATCCGCATCGATGGTGTAATCTTTCTCGTTCACATCGCAGAACACAGGTTTCAGCCCGTTGCGCACGATCGCGTGTGTCGTGGAGATGAACGTAAACGGTGTTGTAATAACTTCACTTCCCTCCGGAAAGTCAAAAGCATGGATGGCTGCTTCCAGGGCGAGATGCCCGTTCGTGAACAGCGTGACATGGTTACAGCCGAAAAATTCCGTCAGCTGTTTTTCCAGTGTCTGATGCTTAATCCCCATATTCGTCAGATGATGGGAATCCCAGAGTTCCCTGATCTCTTCACAGTATTCTTCAAAATCCGGCATGGATGATCTTGTAACATTTATTCTCATGAAAGCCTCCGCGTGGAAATCATATAAATTATAGAGCATTCACTGCTTTTTTTCAGTATAATTTACAAGGAAGAGAATGTGTATGAAACAGAAAAAAATACTGATACTCGGTGCCAATCCCGAGACTGTAAGCCTCATCAGAAAAGCACAGGAAATGGGCTTTTATACGGTTGTGACCGATTATAACCCGGATGCCTATGCCAAGAAATTCGCCGATCAGGGATTGAATATCAACGCTGTCGATGTAGATGCCCTGGAAGCCTGGGCGCTCAAAGAAAAACCGGACGGCATCCTTGTAGGTGT
>CACZPD010000077.1 GCA_902782955.1 uncultured Erysipelotrichaceae bacterium | reverse complement strand
GCCGTCTTCATGGAAATATCCGCCCTGGAGCTGGTTCATGGAAAAGGGGACATGATAGCTGCGGCATACGTTTTTCAGGATGGAAATGTATTTATCCGTATCATGGATCTGTTTTCCGGTTTCGGAATCATTCAGACCGATATAGATCGTGGCTTGTTTTATCTGGTTCATGGGATCACCTTCACTTCATTTATATTGTCCCACACCGTCATCTCTGGCGCAAATATTACGTCAGACCGTATGTTCCCTGGGGAACGGTAAAGGGAAAAGAAAAACAGCTGTTACTGCATCAGCTGTTTCAATGCTCTGATCTGATCTTCTTTTTCCCGCAGTTCCTTTTCCAGACGCTTCATTGCGTCTTTCAGTACCCTGTCCGGTTCCGTATCCGGGTCATCCAGGATACGCCGGATCTCCGACAGGTTCAGACCGGCATCCCGGTACTGCCGGATCTGTCTCAGACGGCTGACCTGTTCTTCTGCGTACATTTTGAAATTCTGACTGCCTGTGCGTAATGCCGGCTTCAGAAGTCCGATGCGGTCATAGTAAAACAATGTCTTCCTGGTTATCCCGCATAATGCACATAGATCACTGACTGAATATAAGTTTCGTTCCATCCGTACCTGTCTTCTTTTCATGTACAGGATAGACTGCCCGGGGAACAGGATATATACCCAAAAAATCGTCATAAAAAGCAGCCTGTTCAGCTGCCCGTTTCTTCCTTTCTCCGCTCTATGGCACTGCGGATATCTTCTTCGGTCTTCCGGTGGATATCGTTATCGTGATCCTCCGCAGTCTCATAGATCTGTTCCGCATTGATAGGATTGAGATATCCGCATTTCCTGCACTGCCAGACAGGCAGATGATCGGTAAATCCTTCCTGGTCATTCAGATGATCATTGCAGTGATCGCAGTACCATTCGATGCCCGGGAACCGGTCTTCCAGATCATTTCCCGTATAGATGCTTTCATACTCCTCCGGCATCACCAGGTAGCGCAGCTTGTCAAGCAGGTGCCCGGTCTCGCTCGGCGCTTTATACAGCGGCACAAAGGAGGAATCGTATGTACGGCATACCCGGCCGCATTCATTGCGCAGAAGACTTCCGCACAGCAGCCACAGCCAGGCGTTGAGCAGACCTTCGTAATCGTATTTCTGAAGCTGGTAGAAGGCGTTGTATATGACCTGGTCAAAAACTTCGTCATCAAACGGGAAGAGTTCCGTATCCCGTTCCCATTCATCCTTTTCATAGTATGCTTCAGCGCACATGAGGCAGAACATATACAGCGTATAATGAAATTCCTCCAGCGTCTCCTGTTCCATACGAAAGATCTTTTCATGAATGGAATCGATCAGGGACGGAAGGACATCCATCTCATTCACGATCTTCCTGGCGATATTCTTCTGGATCAGTTCCGCTGTCTTTCTTTCCTTTTCAAGGTTGCTGGAAGCGGTACCGACCAGTTTCCCGGTGATATGCGTGATGCGGTTGTTGCCGCCGCTGTACAGGTAGTTATGATACCTGACCGCATGGATCATCCGTTCGGTATCGATATATTCCGGTGCTTCCTTGATCAGTTTATTGCTGTCTTTTTCGATGATGATCAGGGAAGGAAACCAGTCGTTCAGCAGATCCAGCTGTTTCGGGACCGGTGTTCCTGTGACGGTATAATACAGATCTGCTACATAGCCGAAACGGAGTTCCGGCTGTCTGATGTTCTGTTCAGGTTCATGTATGCTCATTGGTCACCTCCGCTGATTTATACAGGTAATCTTATAATTGCATTACACAGCAGGAAAAAATATGCCATCACATAAATCATATATGACGCTGAATGTAAAAATCCATGTATTAACTTTTACAAATATGTTTTTCCTGATCCGGTCAGACTCCATTCACAGAAAAACCGCTCGGAAGAGCAGCTTTCAAAAAGTAATTCATACCTTTTTGGGTAAATGATCATTCAAACAGTTCTTTGTGGGCTTCCCTGTATTGTTTCGCCATCTTTTTGGAAATGTCCGCCAGATCGCTTTCCGTATCCGTCTGCATACTTTCCGCTTCCTTAAAAGAGACCAGCAGGAAACGTGCCTGGTTATTCTTCAGAATGATTGCATAACCTTTTTGTTCAACTATATGCGCAACACGTGAAAAATTCTGATTTGCCAGCGTCATGGAAACAAAATGATCTGTATCGACCAACATAGATAGATCCTCCTCTTTTTATATCTGTTTCAATATTACCCTGCATACATGTGCATAAAATATGCCAGCGTGCATATGGATGCATGCGAAAAAACGGCATATCCCAATCTCGGGAGTATCAGGGACATGTTTTGGCTTTTACTTTCGGGAAACGGTCTTCGTGTCATATAATGAATACGTTGAATACAGGGGAATAACCGATGAAACAGAATAAAAAGAAAAAGCAGATCAGATGTCTGCTGTATATATCAATGGTGACTGCACTGGCATTAAGCCTGGTGCGGACAGGCAGACTGCCGGTCAGGGCTGAAGGTGATGTGCATTATCTTGTTTTTGCGTCGGATTACCGTTCTGCGCAGAACAGGATCGAGACTTCCATGAGCGGCATGCCTTCCAATGTGGAGTATGTCAGCCTGATCGGTGATATGGCCGGTGAAACAGCCGGGGATCATCCGAAATACAAATCATCAGAGATCCTGACACATGTACAGAATGTATTTCCGAAGCTTGACAATAAATCCGTTTCCGTGATCTGGGCAGATCATGACAGCAGTGTAAGTGACAAAGGCACAGATATCGTCAAGGGAAAAGGCGGCTACGAATCAGGATTGATCTATACCGGCAAAAACAGCGACGGCAGTAAAGCCTATTATATCTACAGCATCGGCTTCAATCATATGACGGACGGCGGCGGCGCAAGCGCGCAGGCAGCTTCCGCATTCAAGTCATGGGTAAAGAAAACAGATCCTTCGATTCCCGTGATCGTCGTGAGCCATGTACCGCTGCAGGCACTGCGCGGTGACAACAACGGTGCCCTGTACTGGAGCGAAGCGCTGAACTACGCAGCCACAGGTACGGAAGGTATCGTTTCCACGGGACAGTCGGGAACTACCATCCGGAATGTATTGTTCCTGAGCGGGCACAATTATACCGCGGATCCGGAAGAGTATTATTTTGCGGCAGGCAGCACCATGGATGTGCAGATCGATCCGGAAGGCGGGGAACTGCAGTCATACGCAAATGGCCTGTCTGTACATTCAGTTTCCGTCTACGACGAAGAACTGAAAGGATATACAAAAGGCAGAGGCGTGACGACGAATATCTACTATACCGCGATGACACCCGGTTATCTGAAAACGAACGGGAACGCTTCGCTGGTGGAGATCAATGACAAAAATATCGTGATCCGGAAATACAACAGCGTCAAGCCTGTCAGTGCCGGTGCTGACGGAAAAACCAAAGAAAAACTGGACGAAGTCGTAACCATACAGCGATTCGTTGTGGAGACCAAAGGCAAAGATGGTTCTGTCTCTGTTAAAAATACGGATGAATCCGGCAAACCGCTGGACGGCGCGGTATTCACCCTGTATGACGGCAATGGAAATACCGTTGCGTCCTATGACAGCGCGGAGTTTAAGATCAGTACAAAAGATGAAGTACTGACGGATATCCTGCCGGACGGCGGGAAGAGCGTGCAGCTGACCCTCAGGCAGACACAGGTGCCGGCAGGGTATAAAGGCTCGGATCAGCCGTATCTCGTGAAGATCACTGCCGAGGGAGACAAGACGCTGGAAGGCCATACGTATAAGAACGACGTGATCTATACGGTGACCATTGACGGCCAGGAAGAACTGGAAGTACAGAATACGCCCCTGCAGGCATATACGATCCGGATCGAGAGCGGGGACAACGGAAAAGTCATTGTAAATGATAAGGATTATACGGGATCTGGTTCGGTGCAGGCCAGGGAAAACACCAGGCTTCAGTTCCGCGTCATTCCTGATGACGGCTATGAAACTGAGAAAGTATATTACAATGACAATGATGTCACTTCCGGTCTGCAGGGGGACGTCTATACGCTCACTGTCAGCGGGGAAGGCACCCTGAAAGTCACATTTATGAATACACAGGAGGAAGAACCTGCCGGTAAACCGGAAGGACCTTCCGAACAAAAAAACACCCTCAATGACCTGATATTATACGGCGGCATCAGTGCCGGGGGACTGGTGATCGCGCTGATCCTGGTCATCATATTAAGGGCAAGGGATAAACACAGAGAAAAATGAGGATACAACTCCTCATTTTTTGGTATATCAATGTTATGCGGTCACTGCACTTTCTGCAAGGCTGCTTTTCCTTTTGCCAGCATGTCATCATTCAATACTGCGAAAATGATTCTGATATCCGTTTCCGGATGGCTGCGGATAAAATCACTGCAGGCTTCCATAGCGGCAGTCCATGCCTCGTCGACCGGATAACCGTAGATGCCGGCGGAGATCAGCGGGAAGCCGATGGAGCGGCAGTCATACTGTACAGCCAGCTTCAGAGCGCTTTGATAGGCGCTGTACAGCAGTTCGCGTTCATTGTGATGGCCGTCCTGATAGATGGGGCCGACCGCATGGATGATATATTTCGCGCGCAGACGCAGACCGGAAGTGATCACCGCAGAACCTGTATCACAATGCCCGTACGCACTGCATTCAGCTGTCAGTCTGTCATAGCCTGCTTCCCTGAATATGGCGCCGCATACCCCGCCGCCGGCCCGGAGTCCGGAATTGGCCGCGTTGACGATCGCGTCTGTGTCCAGATCTGTAATACTGATGCGGTAAACGTGGATACTGCTCATAAGAACCTCCTGTCCGGAAATAGTGTTTCTGATAATAATGTATCAGAATATTGACGCAACGGTTCAGGATTTATCCGTATGAAGTTCCGCAATCAGAAAATCATCACAGATAAAGCGCACTGTGCAGTCTGTTTCTTCTTCGAATAAATGAGAGATATAACCTGCTGAGTGTGTGCCCCTGCATACCGTACCGGTGCTGTTTGCCACATAGCCGCATTTTGCGCCGCCGGATTCAAGAACCGTAATGGCTTCATCATCATACGGATTGTCATGATCTTTTCTGAGCCTGAGAGGCATGCCGCATCTGTAGTGGTCATATCCGTAAAAATCATTGATATGGGTAATGGTAATATAATATCCGTTCATAGAACATATTTCTCCTGTCTGTCTGTATAGTACAGGAACAGTAGACACAAAAAATGTGCCAGCGGTATAATGGAAATAACATTGGAGAATTTAGATCATGGCAGAGAAAAAACAGATCGCATTTGCGTTATTGAAGATCCTGCAGGAAGAAACAGACGAGAACCATATCATGCCTGCCGGTGTCCTGATGGATAAACTGAACAGGCAGCTGAACCTGGATATAGAGCGGCGTACATTATATGCCAATATCGAACTGCTGCGGCAGGCCGGGTATGAAGTATCCGACTACGCAGACAACAGGAAGGGATATTATCTGGCCGGAAGGCAGTTTGAAAAGGGTGAAGTACTGTTATTGTGCAATGCCATCCATGCGTCCCATTTCATCGACCAGAAACAGAGCAGCGAGCTCATCGATAAATTGCTGAAGACGCTGTCCGTCCACCAGCAGAAGGAATTCCGGGAATCGGTATATATGCCCAACCGGCTGAAGACCGACAGCAAATCCCTGTTCTACAATATCGAGATCATTTCGGAAGCGATCCGGGACAGAAAGACGCTGCAGTTTACCTATATGCATTACAACAGCAGGAAGAGGCTCACACCGAAAAGGGCAGAGCCGTATATCGTGGAACCAAGGTATATCGTATATCAGGATTCCAGACCGTATCTGATCTGCACGAATCCCCGCTACAGCAACTTCATTCATTACCGGATCGACAAGATCAAGGACCCGGTCATTCTGGAGGAACAGGTCAGGTCACTGACAAGGGCAGGAGAAACGGAAGCGTACCGCTACGCTGAAAACAAACTGTTCATGTTTGCCGGCGATGTGATCCCGGTCACCTATAAATGCCAGGACAGGATCATGGACCAGATGATCGATATCTTCGGCACATCGCTCAAGGTACAGCAGGGGGAGGACGGATACTTCTTCGCACATATCCGGACAACGGAGAACGGCGCGCTGTTCCTTGCCCAGCAGTTCCTGGATGCCATTGAGATCGTGGATCCGCAGAATGTGAAGGAAAAGATGAAAGAAAGGCTCAGAGCCATTCAGTAAGACATGTAAAATAAAAAAATACCGGGAGTGAAGACTCCCGATATTTTGGAATTGATGTTTTGTCTATACAACGGTTTCTGTTTTTTTCATCTGTGCGTATCCTACAAAGCAGAGGATCATTTCGACGATGACGAACATGAAATACAAGGCGAACAGTACCAGTGCGACTGCGTACAGGATAGCAGCAGTCAGCGCAGCCCAGCGGGCATTCATGGCAAAGCCGATCCAGTTGAAGATGACGGCAACCAGTGTGGCGATCACATGCGGTGCAACGATCATTGAGGCAAGCGCACCGCCTGCGGCCCTTGTGGCATCGGAGCCGGTAACGGCACCCGCGAAATGTGAAACGACGTAGACGAGATAGGCTGTGCCGATGACGGCAGCGATCAGCAGACATTTGTTCTTTTTCATAAGTCCCTCCCTTTTGTATACACCATCCTAACGGGAGGCATATGCAGAAAATATGCCAGCGGCTTTTTTCCTTACAGATATGATCAGATTTCAGTTTTCAGGAGGAACATGTACATGAATCCGGGAATCTCTTTATTGCTCGCGATGACATGCAGTGCCTGTATGGCACTTGTTTTGCGCATGTTCCGCTCGGAAGAAAACAACCGCTACGGCATCATACTCGGAAACTATCTGACTTGTACATTGACAGGATTTCTGTTCGTCAGCGACAAGGCAATAATCCTGCAGGCGCCTCCTGCAGTTTATCTGTGCGGGCTGGCGGGCGGCTTTCTGTTTGTGCTTTCGCTTGTGTGCATACAGGTCAGTATCGGACGCAACGGCGCCATTCTTTCCAGTGCCTTTTCAAAACTCGGGCTGCTGGTGCCTCTTGCCCTCAGTTTTCTGCTTTTTCATGAAAAGCCCGGTCTTCTGCAGATGCTTGGCCTGGTCATTGTCATTATTTCCGTCTGGTTTTTTTCACAGAGTCAGAAAGCGGACCGGGAAACTGCGGATTTCAGTCTGGGGTTATTGCTGGCAGTTTTGTTTACGAACGGCATGTCCGATTCCATGGCCAAGATCTACAGCATTTACGGTACGCGCAATGAAGAGCCTGTTTATTTTTTCATTCTCTTTTTCCTCGCTTCGCTGATCACTCTGTTCCTGCTGGTACGTGAGACAAAGAAAGGCGGGAAGAAACTGTCTTTCCGCGATCTTCTTGCAGGGATCCTGGTCGGTATTCCGAATTATTTCTCAGCCGCTTTACTGCTGAAAGCATTGAACGGTATCCCGGCTTTTATCGTCTATCCTGTCTTCTCATCCGGGACGATCCTGATCGTCACCTTCGTCAGCTCCCTGTTCTTCCATGAAAAGCTGACACGGAGACAGGCTGCCGGAGTGATCCTGGTCCTGATTGCGATCGTTTTGCTGAATCAATAAAAAAACCGTGCCCGGGGACACAGTTTACTGACGGATAAATGCCTTGTCGGATTCGGGAATTCCGTCCTCGTCGGACTTGAAGCGTTCCACGCTCATATGCAGATCGTATTTGTCTCTTAATTCTGCGAGTGTTTTCATCATCGGGGAAGCGTGGTGGACATCCAGTGCTTCCTGATCTGCCCACTGGTCGATCAGAAGGATCGTTTCGGGATCTTCGAGATCCTGGTAATAATGATAGCGCAGGTTGCCTGCCTCTGCCCTGATGGCAGCTACTGTTCCACTTTCCGTCATTTCCTTTGCGAAAGCAAGGGCACTGCCGTTTTTGCCTTTGTAGCGAAGATTGACTGTAATACTCATGATGGATTCTCCTTGTCTGTTATTTTTATTATAACGAATAACGTCATAAATAACAGGTGCCGTTTCAGGACAAGGCATGATCCATAGTTATGCCTGAGAGTGGTTTCCGTGTTATACTGTCTGAAATTTCCATGTCTTGCAGGAGGTGTTTTATGAAACAGGTATTTGAAACTGAGAGGATCAGCTTTGTGAAGGTGTCTGAGTGTCTGATCAATGATTATCTAACCATGGTCAATGATTATGAGAACGTCAACCGGTTCCTGGGTACAAGAAATATGACTTTTACTGCGGAACAGGAAGCGGAATGGGTACAGTCAAAACTGAAAGAAGAGGCACCTGTCTTTTCCATGATCGAAAAGAGTACGGGCAAGTTTATCGGAAATACCGAACTGATGAATCTGAAGGAAACGGAAGGGGAATTCGGCATTGCCATCACTGCCGCTATGCAGGATCGGGGATTCGGTACGGAAGCTGTTTCCGCTATGATCGGATACGGCATGAACGGTCTGGGCCTGACCAGGATCTTCCTGCGTGCTGATCCGGAAAATGCGAGAGCGATCCATGTATATGAGAAATGCGGATACAGGGAATATGACCGCAAAGATGATCATGTATTTATGGAAATATACAGACAGGATCATACAACTATAAAAATGCCGTGAACCCCAGCTTAAAGGAAAAAAATCAGTTTACTTTCCAGTAACCTGTTTTGTTGGATCCGATCCTCTCCAACCGGTCAAGATCTTTCAATTCCCGGATAATCTGATTGATGCGGGCTATCTTAAGACCTGTTACAGCAGTCAGCTCATTTGTTTTGATCGTTGGCTGTGTTTTAATTGCGGTCAATACTTTCTTTTGGGACAGTGTCAATGAGGAGTAGTCAGTGTTACCTCCTTCCGGCATGAACGGGAATTGCAATGTGACAATAATACGATGATCGGAAATATTGAATGCTTCTTTTCCGTATTTACTTACAATTGCAGGAACTCCATGTCCTGTTTGTTCGACAATACCGAGCTGCCCCATTATCTTCTGAAGTTGCCGGTTTACGGGATGGCTGATGCCTGCATAAAAATCCTCCAATGCATAATCAATCGGAAGTCCGCCGGTGGAAACAATTTCTATTCTATCATTGAAAATATACATGACAGGCGGAATCATTGCCGACCATTTTGTATGAAGGCATGCATTGCTCCATGCTTCTCTGAGACATTGTTCATCAAACAGCCTGATTTCTTTTCTTACAGCGCTGCCGCTCAGTTCTATTCGTGTTTCATTCAGGGAATTGACATAGTCCAGAGCTTGTTCCATCGCAATTAGCATGCATTTATAACCATACTCATTTCTCAGAACTATTTCTGTTTTATCATTACCCTTAAATCTGACAACTTTAATGGAACAATTATTGTTGTCGGACAGAATATCAGCAAGCAGATTATGTTTTCCGTCAGTGCATAACAAACCTGTATTTTTCGGGAAAGTCTGGCTGTCAATCGTGAAACCATGTGTAATGTACAACTGTTTCAGCTGACTGAATATCAGATCCTGATTGAAAGATTCCATATCCAAAATAGACTCGGGAGAATTCGTGAAAACAAGTTCTTTCAGTAATTCAGGTTCAATTTTCTTATTCTCACTGCCGGAACGGATCAGATATCTTCCATCAGCTGAGTAAGGCTTATTATTGCCTCTGATATGCACTTTGATCACTGATTGACAACCGTATGTCTCAAGAGATATATCCGGGATAACGGTTGGTTTTTTATCCGAGTCATTATTGCGTCTGACAGATCCTTGATCGTTTTTTTCCTATGTTCTGTCCAATTACATCGCCGTTATCTGCAACGCCGAAATACAATTCTCCTTCACCATGTTTATTTAGCATGGCCACCAAAGATTCAAGTGCTCTTGTTGTCTGGGAAGTGGAAGTTTAAAATTCTATGTATTCAGTTTCTATGCCAAGATTCATTTAGCGGCAATCTCCTTTTTATTCTATAGTTATTCTCTACTTTATTCTATAGGCTTTGATTTTGTGATTATTATGCATGATTATCCATCATCATCTGCTTATATATAAATATATTCCCCAAAAGAATGCGTAGAGTGCTGCTTTTTTGATAAAGAGTTATCCGGAAAATATGGGGCAAATAAAAATACCGGATCAATTAAGATCCGGTATTTTCGTTCATCGTACTTCGACGAGTTCAATGCGGAAATTCAGTTCCTTGCCTGCCATTTCATGGTTGGCATCGAATGTGATATCTGTTTCTGTCTTATCCGCGACTCTGACGCGCATCGGATAGCCTGCTTCTGTCTGCAGGAATACGACCTGGTCTTTTTCAAGACCTTCCGATCCCGGCAGTTCGGCAATGCGTACGGTAAATACCGCATTCGGATTCGGCATGCCGTAGGCTTCTTCCGGCATCAGGTGGATGTCTGTGATCTCACCCGGTTCCATATCGACAACTGCCTTGTCGAATCCGGCGATCATCATGCCTGCGCCGCTGATGAATTCCAGCGGTTCCCCGCGGTCATAGGAGGAATCAAACTGGGTGCCGTCATTGAATGTCCCGCGGTAGTGTACGCGGACAGTCTTTCCTGCATTCTTTCCTTCCAGGATGATCTGCGGTGTGCAGCCCGGGCAGGAAGCGCATTGTTCCGGATCACAGCCTTCCTGTTCTTCCTGATGGTGATCACAATTGACACCGGTGGAAGTCAGCTCGCCTTTGAGGTATTTTTCAACAGCTTCATCACAGCTGCCTTCCGCGCCTGCATAAACTTCGATGCCGGCCTGTGCCAGGGCGTTCTGTGCCCCTGGACCCATACCGCCGCAGATCAGGACTTCAATGCCCTGTGCTTTCAGGAAATCCGCAAGCGCTTCGTGGGCATGTCCTTCCGTACCGGTCACTTCCGAAGAGATGACCGTATTGTTTTCAATTTCATAGATCTTGAATGTTTCTGTTCTTCCGAAATGCTGGAAGATATTTCCGTTTTCATATGTTACTGCGATCTTCATACTTAACTCCTTTTGCAACAATCACTATCATGCCACATTTTCCGCTTATGGGAAACAGAAAAACACAGAAACCGTGGTTTCTGTGTCAGTGTTCATTGTTTTTTGAAAGGCCGAAGTACCTTATGCACAGCATCGTCAGATCGTCGAACTGTTCTTCACCGCCGAAGGCATCAGCGGCTTTGTGCACATTCTCCAGGAGAACTTCCGGCGCGG
>CACZPD010000076.1 GCA_902782955.1 uncultured Erysipelotrichaceae bacterium | reverse complement strand
CGGGGAGGAATGGAAACCGGAGTTTCTGAACCAGTTAAGGAAAGCAAAGCATTTCATATTCATGGAATACTTCATTATCGATGAAGGAAAGTTCTGGGATGAGATCCTGGCGATCCTGAAGCAGAAAGCAATGGAAGGCGTTGCCGTCAAAATAATCTATGATGATTTCGGATGCGTCACGCTTCCCCGGCATTATGACAGAAAACTGAAAGAGTACGGGATCGAGGCTTTCCGCTTCAACAAGCTCCGGCCGGCGCTGATCGTCCAGATGAACAACCGGGATCACCGCAAGATCTGTGTGATCGACAACCGTGTTGCCTTTACCGGAGGGGTCAATCTGGCAGATGAATATGTCAACCTCATCAAACGGTTCGGTTACTGGAAAGACAGTGCCATCATGATCCAGGGCAAGGCAGTATGGTCATTTACCGTAATGTTTCTCGGCATGTACAGCTATCTGAAAGGTGATGATACACTGGATTATCTTCAGTACAAGCTGCCGGCAGACGATATCCGGGGAAGCGGCTGCTTCCTGCCGTTCTCGGATTCGCCTACAGATAATGAACATACCTGTCTGGGCATGCATCTGAATATCGTCAATCATGCGGCAGATTACATTTATATCGATACGCCGTATCTGATCCTGAATGAAAGCATGACCACTTCCCTGATTCTGGCTGCTAAGAATGGGGTGGATGTCCGGATCCTGCTCCCGCATATTCCGGATAAGATCATAACGAACCAGATCACAAAGGGAAATTATGCGCCTCTGATCAGGGCTGGTGTCCGGATCTATGAATATACCCCGGGCTTCAACCACGCAAAGAATATTCTGGCAGATGACAAGATCGGTCTTGTCGGATCGATCAATACGGATTACAGAAGTTACTATCTCCATTTTGAAGATGGTATTATATTATCGGACAAGGCAGTCATCAGTAAGATGAAGCAGGATTTCCTTGATTCGATCGCAAAATCAAAGGAGATCACGATCGACGATATCAGCCGGACGCGTCTGCCTGTCAGGCTGTTCAGAGGTTCATTGAAGGCGTTTATGCCGCTGTTCTGAGAAAGGAAGTAACAACATGGAAAAATACGGATTGGTTCTGGAAGGCGGAGGCCTGCGCGGTGCCTATACTGCCGGTGCTCTGTCATGGCTGTATGAACAGGGAATAACATTTGATTATCATGTAGGCATCTCCAGCGGTGCGGTATATCTTTCCGCGTTCCTGCTGGGAGATATGGAGAATATGTACAACGCGCCTGTAAACTATGCCAGCGATCCGGAAGTGGTCGGCATCAGGGCACTGAGAAGAGAAGGCTATTACGTGGCATATAAGTATATGTTCAGGCATTATCTTCTGGAAAAAGGCCATTTTGATGTCAGGCCGCTGATCGAGAAGAATCCGCCGATGGAGATCGGGGCATATTCCCTGAAAGAGGGAAAGACGATCTGGTTTGAGCCGAAGGATATGGATCCCGAACTGGATCTCATCCGTGCGTCCTGTGCATTGCCGATCGCATCGGAAGTCATTGAATACAAAGGACACCGTCTGCTCGACGGCGGCATTACGAAGATGGTGCCGATCGAAAGAGCTCTGGAAAAAGGCTGCACAAAGTGCCTGGTCATTACGACAAAGCCGGCGGACTATGTGCGCAAGCCGGGGTCACCCATCCTTACATGGATGATGAAGCGGACATATAAGGAATGTCCGCAGGTCGCAAAGGATTATACCGTGCGTCATCTGAATTACAAAAAACAGATGGATATCGTCAACCAGATGGTCAAAGACGGAACGGGACTGCTGATCCGTCCGAGCCGTACGCTCAAGGTCTCCCGGTTCAAGGGAGATCCCGCGGATCTGAAAGACCTGTTCCAGCTGGGATACCGTGACGCGCAGGCGATGAAAGACGAAATATTCGCGTTTATGGGAAAACAAAAAGAATCATCTGATCACTGATCAGATGATTCTTTTGTTTCCATACCGATACGGTAATACAGGCCGTCACGGATATCTTCATCGGGCAGATAATATTCATTCTGCCAGTCCTTCAGATACAGGCAGTAGAATTCATCGTATGTCAGATGTGATCCCTGCACGGCGTTGGCCAGGTCAACACCGAGGTAACGGAAATGATCGGGTTCGGGATCCATCCCGGTGATCAGGGTTTTCCCTTCCGGATAACGCTGGATGAAACCATATCTGGTACAGGTTTTCGCTGCGAATTGTCCGGTTTCCGTTGCGGCGAAATCCGGATCGTTTTCATATGTCGGCGTGATATTGACGGCCAGTCCCGTCTGGTGTTCGGAATGTCCCGGCCGCGCACATCGCTTGTCTGCTTCTTCGACAGACATGGACTGCAGGAAGCTCTGATAGGAAGTTTTCTGCTCATCGAATGAGCGGAAAGATGCAACCGCGAAGAAATTCGTTTTATTCTCAATTGCGGCTTCCGTCCAGCTGGTGAAGGCATCCGCCGCCTCCTTGCGGAGCGACTGTCCTTGTGTGGAGATGTTATCTCCAAGCGGAACCAGGTCGGCCGGTGTATCATCGATATTCAGATGATAAGTCTGATTGACGAATACCGTATTGTCGAATTTCTTTTCGACTTCCTTCATGTTGACATACGGACTCATGTAGGATCCGCTGAGGGTAAACGAGGATTCCGAGTTGGTATCCCGGTGGGCCAGGCAGTCATCGATATACGGCCGCTCGTCAAACTGATAGTCGAAGATGAGAAGGGGCGTGATCTCCCAGAATTTCAGCTTCGCGAACAGATTGATGAGCTGGTCTTCTTCATACCCGTCATCCAGCAGTCTCGCATACAGAAGGATATCATCGGAAGTAAGGGGATCGGATTCATCCCTTACCGCAAAGAGATCCAGATATTTTGTCTTGATCTTGTCATTCACGATACAGTCAGCCAGGTAGGTTGAATAGTATTGTTTTTCAAGGATCGTCTTTGTCAGTTTATGTTTCCGGATCGCCCGGATCTCTTCCTGTGTATAGCCGAGATCCTTGAGCTTGATATTCTGATTCATCCACGGAACCGCAACGAGAAGGGCTCCGGTCAGGATCAGAAAGACCAGAGCGATCTTGATCGGCTTGCGCAGCCTCCTCTTTCTTTTTTTATTCTTCTTTGCCGGTTTTGCCATATAAACTCTCCTCAAATATATTCCAAGGTGAGACATGTCTCGGATATGAACGGAAGACCATCTGCTTCTTCGTTACCGGATGGACAAAGGCCAGTCTGCTTGCCCAAAGGGCGATCTGTCCTTTCTCCGGATGCGGATGGTAGCGCTGGTCGTTGAGCAGGGGCATCCCCCTGGAAGAAAACTGAACACGGATCTGATGGGACCTTCCGGTCTTAAGATCGATCTGAACCAGCGAACGGTTCTGGTTTTGTGCCAGCAGACGGTATGAGAGCTCGCAGTATTTGCCGTGTGCCTCATCCGTTGTCCGTACGGTATTCGATGCGCGGTCCTTGACCAGGAAATCCTTCAGGACGCCTTTTTCCGGCGAAACCGGTCCGTCTATAACGGCCAGATACTGCTTGCCGAATGCATTCCGCCGTACTGCGTCTGACAATCTGGACGCGGCTTTTGAAGTTTTTGCGAATACCATGACGCCTCCGACAGGTCTGTCCAGACGGTGCACCAGGCCGAGATAAACATTTCCTGGCTTATTGTATTTTTTCTTCAGATATGCTTTGCATAAGTAAAGCATGTCATCGTCACCGGAAGCGTCTTCCTGCACCGGCACATTGATCGGTTTCTCAACGACAAGCAGATGGTTGTCTTCGTACAGAACGTTAATCATTTCTCTGCCATCTCCCGTAAATGCCGCACGGAAGCAGCAGGTTTCTGGAAACGGCCGGAAGCGCGACTTCCCCGCATTCTACTGTTCCATCCGGATGTTCCGGCAGGATCACGGTCTTCATCAGGCCTTCCAGCACGATGGAGGAGAACCCGGATGTATAGCCGTTGATCAGGACAAACAGCGCGTGTTCATCCAGTATTTCCAGACAGCTCTTCAGGAACGGTACGATATCTTTTTCGAATTTCCACATTTCCCCTTTGGGGCCTCTTCCGTAGGAAGGCGGATCCATGATGATGCCGTGGTATGTGCGGCCCCTGCGCTTTTCCCGTTCCGCAAATTTCAGACAGTCATCCACGATAAAGCGGATCTTTTTGTCCTGCAGGCGGGAAAGATCTCGGTTTTCCTTTGCCCATTCCACCATGCCTTTTGCGGCATCCACGTGCACGACTTCGGAAGCGCCGGCTTCAGCGCATGCCAGTGTGGCTCCGCCGGTGTAGGCAAACAGGTTCAGGATGCGGATCTCTTCGTCCGCATGGCTCCGTATAAGGTCTCCCATCCAGTCCCAGTTCACTGCCTGTTCCGGGAACAGCCCGGTATGTTTGAACCCGGTAGGGGATACCTTGAAGCGGAGGTTTTTATAGGAAATGGTCCAGGCTTCCGGGAACTGCTTCTTATACTCCCAGCTGCCGCCTCCTTTTGCGGAACGGTGGTATACCGCATCTGCTTTATTCCATATGCGCCAGTCTTCGATTGGCCAGATCGCCTGCGGATCGGGTCTGCGCAGGATCACGTTTTTCCATTGTTCCAGCTTTTCCCCGTTGCCGGCGTCGATCAGTTTGTAATCAGTCCATTCTTCAGCGATTTTTAACATATTCGTATTATATCATGCCATCCGAAGTTCATTGAATGATATAATAATGAACATGAAAAAGTGTACAGAAAATGACAGACAAAAACTGAATGATTATCTGGATCTCGATCCGGCACTGAATTTGTTTTTTATCGGCGATATTGAGAATTTCGGATTTGACAAGGATTTCCAGCATGTATATATAGATGAGGACGAAGACGGCATTCATGCGGCATACCTTGTTTACCGGCATAATCTGTGTCTGCAGAGCTATGAGGACAGACGGGATCAGGAATTTGTCGACCGCCTGATCAAAGAATACAACATCACGTCTGCGGGCGGTGAAAGCAGCCTCCTGGACGGTTATAAGTTTGATCTTCTCCCGGAAAAGATCGACTGCAGTTTTGCGCAGATGGAGCATAAAAATGAAGATATCGATACATCCGGCGTCATACCGCTGGATCTCCTGGATATCGATGATATTGCGGAACTGCAGAGGATCTGTTTCCCGGATAATGCGGACAAGGATCTTGACGGCCTGCGTCTGAACCTGGTAACGGGTACCGGAAGATATTTCGGGATCCGCGAGAATGACAAGCTTGTTTCCATGGCCGGATCAACAGCGGAATGCAGGAGCCTCGGCATGGTGGTGGATGTATGCACGCATCCGGACAGCCGCGGGAAGGGCTTTGCCACGAAGTGCATTGCGAAGCTTTCCAATGACCTTCTGCAGGACAGGAAAATGCCGTGCCTGTTCTTCGGCAATCCGGAAGCCGGGAATATTTACCGGAAGATCGGATATGAAGACATCGCCGGCTGGAGTATGAGAAAGAAATGATCGATCTATCAATGTTAAATGAAGGACAGAGAGAAGCTGTCCTTTCTCATGAGAAATACCTGCGCATCATCGCCGGGGCAGGAAGCGGGAAGACCAGGGTGCTGACAACGCGCATCGCGCACCTGATCCAGGACGAAGGAAGGGCACCGCACCGCATCCTGGCGATCACGTTCACCAACAAGGCGGCGAACGAGATGAAGGACCGGGTCAGGAAGATGCTGAAGGATGAGACATCCTCACCGTGGATCTCCACGATCCATTCGCTGTGTGTCAGGATCCTCAGGGAAGACATCACCTGTATGGGATGGCCGCGCAATTTTACCGTGATGGACCAGGATGACCAGAAGGCCGTGATCAGGGAAGCGTACAAGCAGTTCAATATTGCGGCTTCCACGATCTCCTTTTCCTCGATGCTGGATTATATTTCCAACAATAAAAGCGCCGAGATCACCGTGGAAAGAGCTTACGCGATGGCAGGCTCTTTCAGCGGGGACAAAACAAAGGCGCAGGTATATGAGTATTATGTCAAACGCCAGCAGGATCTTTACGCGCTGGATTTTGATGATCT
>CACZPD010000075.1 GCA_902782955.1 uncultured Erysipelotrichaceae bacterium | reverse complement strand
GAAACGGGCCTGTAGCTCAGGTGGTTAGAGCGCACCCCTGATAAGGGTGAGGTCGTTGGTTCAAGTCCATTCAGGCCCACTTTTCATTGAATTGATATACATGGGGTTTTAGCTCAGTTGGGAGAGCACCTGCTTTGCAAGCAGGGGGTCACGAGTTCGAATCTCGTAAGCTCCATATTCAAAATAAGCCGCATAGATATGCGGTTTTCTTTTGTTCTCAGTCTTCTTTCCCCTTTACGGGCATGCCTGCAGGCTGATACCGTCTGACATCTTTTTTATAAAGCCTGTCACGGCTGTACTGTATATTTGCCAGTCCGCCGCATGCCGGTGTGTAATCGGGATTGTGGATGGATCCGTAAAAAACTTTACTGCCGTCCATGGAAACTGCCGGCTCCGCGTCATCGGTTCCCGCCAGGATCCGCTCACACATCGCAATGGCATCATCCACGATCGACTTGTCTACGGTATTCCTTCCGTGTCCCCCGTACATCACATCATATGCGTCTTCGTATTTCTTCAGATGATGCAGGCTTTCCAGATACTGTTCTATGCTGGTGCAGCCTTCCATTCCCAGCAGGGTATTGATGTTGCAGGCATCCCCGCTGAACAGGATCCTCTCTTTCCTGTCCAGGAATACCAGTGTACCGAATGTATGCCCCGGAACACCGATCACTTCAAGTTCCGTGCCGCCGGCATCGATCATATCCCCGTCGTACAGCGGATATGTTTTTACCGCGCAGGGAGGTACGACATCTTCCAGGGACAGCGCGGGATCCTGATGTGTAGTCAGCGGACTGACTGCTTTCGCAAAGCCAAATCTCGATTCCCTGCTGCTGTGTCGTGGTGAATACATCAAGGCAATATCATCAGGATGTATAAAGCACTCACCATATTCAAAAGCCGACCCGCAGTGATCCAGATGCCCGTGCGTAAGGACCAGCGTAACAGGAAGATCTGTCAGTTCCCTGACAAAGCTTTTTAAAGAGCCTGCCCCTTCCAGTCCGTCGATCAGGACGGCACGGTCCTTTCCTTCGACCAGATAGCAGAGTTCACCGCCCTGGCCGAGGATCTGCCAGATATGATCACGGATCTTCAGAGCTTCAAAAAACCTGTTTTCTCTCTTTTCCATATTTGTTCCTCCTGTGCATACAGATAAGGCGGGAAGTCATCCCGCCATTTTTATTGTTCAAAATTGCTATGATTCGGAATAACTGATGAATTTCATTGACAGTTCGGTAATATCATCAAACTGCGGTGCACCGTCATAGAACTGATCCACATCTTTGCGGACGCTTTCACAGAGTGTCTTTGCGTCTTCACCCGCATGTTCATTGAGACAGTCCCGAAGCCTTTCATCGCCATACAGCTGCATTTCCGCGTTGGTCGCTTCCACAACACCGTCGGTATACAGGAAGATCTCATCCCCCGGTTCCATTGTGAGTGTCTGCTGTTTATACACGATGCCTTCCATGCCGGCAAGCACGAATCCCGCAGATCCCTGCAGGAATTCAAAGGACCCGCCCTTCCGCCGGATCAGCGGCCTGTTGTGGCCGGCATTCACATACTGGAGTTCACCTGTTCTCAGATCCAGGATTCCCATCCATGCGGTCACAAACATCGTCGCGTCATTTCCTTCACAGAGCTGGTAATTGACATTGGTAAAGATATCCGCGATACCGAGACTGTTCTCCGCGTAAGTTTTCAGAATCGTCTTTGCGCGCATCATGAACAGCGATGCGGGAATTCCTTTCCCCGACACATCCGCAGCCATGAAGGCAAGCCTGTTCGGATCGATGAAATAGAAATCATAGAAATCCCCGCCGACTTCCCTTGCCGGATTCATCAGTGCGTACAGATCTATTTCTTTTCTGTCCGGGAATACGGAAGGAAGCGCCGATGACTGGATCTCCCGGGCATATTTCAGTTCCGTATCGATCCGGGCATTCGCTTCCGCAATATAGTGCTTCAGGGTATCGACCGTGGTGTTGATATCATCGGAAAGTGCAATGAATTCCTTAGATGACCGGACATCCACTACCGTATCCAGCTTACCGTCTGTGATCAGGGAAAGCGAATCATTGACTTTCCGGAGGTTCCTGACGATCAGATAACGGATACTGATAAAGATCATGATAAACAGCGTAGCGAAAACGATCGAAAGCAGGAAGAAATTCAGATAGATCGCGATGGATTTGGAAAAGTCCGCCTCACTGACAGGCATCACGGCGACCAGATATCCTGTGCCTTCTGTCATATACATGCAGTAGTATTCTTCGCTACCGATCAGACATGTAAACAGATGGAACGGTTCATTTCCTTTGATGTCGATCAAAAGCGGTTTATTATCTTCGGTTTCAATATCATACAGCAGGCCGTTTGTATCGCTCTGGATCTTATAATTCCCGTCCAGGAAGATCAGCCCGCCGGCATCACCGATCCAATGTTCAGCGACTGCTTCCGGAATGATCTGTTCTATTGCGTCGCTGCGATGTTTCTCTTCCAGTTCGGTTTCAAGGATCTGCCCGTCTTTTATCAGAATGCAATAATGCACATGATTTTCAGAAGTGTCTCCATCCGCTTCATCAACAGCGATGAATTCTCCGCCTTCCCCGAGTTTCTCCATATAGTAACCCGAAAACGGAACTTTGCCACTGATTTCCTTGCCGATATTATCCGCATTGCTTGAATCAACGATCACGCCCTCGCTGTTATAGAGATTGGCTTCATAAACGCCGTACCTTTTCGCGATCGTGGGCAGGTCTTCTTCCTCCCATGATATCTCTTCCGCGATTGACCGGGTGATCTGTTCGACATCACGGTTATACTGATTTTCCACAATATGGCCGGTATCCGTCAGATGCTGGTTAAACTGACGGGTCAGACTGTCTCCCGCGATCTGGTTCTGCATGACATATGTCAGAATGGATGTACTCAGAAACGCCAGGAATACGATGTAGGCAAGCCGCTTCTGGAATAAGGCAGAGATCGTGGGAACCTCACGGGAGTATTCATCTTTTTCCTTATCCGTATCCATTTTTCTGACCAGATAAACGGAAAGCGTCACCGCCAGGGTATTCATGATGATCATCGGTATGGAACATACCTGGACATATTCAAATGTATATTTAACATTTTCCAGACGCATCAGGAAGATCATCAGCATATGTATGATCTCTACCGTTCCGGCCACAATGACAGAATGTCCCAGCCCCGGCATGGAATCATCAAACATGTATTTCCGCAGGACCGCACCGATCAAACCGGCAAGAAACGTTGAAACAGTGCATGCAGTCCTGGTAAACTCGCCTATCCCCCAGTAGACGGAGAACCATCTCTCCACAGCTCCGATCGTACCGGAAATAAGACCTGCGTACGGTCCGAAGATCAGGCCGGCGCAGAGCGGGGCCGCATCACGCGCATTGACGATCGTACCGTCATAGGGAACGCCGAATTCCGTCGCCAGGATCGCGATCACGCCGAAAATCAGTCCTGTCAGGACCTGTTTTTTCATATAGGACAGCTTTTTCATATTTTCCTGACGGAAAAGCCATGTCAGGAAAACAGAAGCTATAACGGGTATGATCCCCACTGCCGCAAGCGATGCGTATATTTTCATATGTTAATTGTATTATATTCTTTTCCGCTGAACCATAAAAGTAATTATCCGGACTGTCTTCTCCCGGAAAAGAAAAAACCGGGCCGCAGCCCAACGTCATTAAGTTAAGCCTGTGCCGAATGGATGTCATACACACTCATACCAGAAATTGGTATGGGTGTTTTTTTTCTGACTTTT
>CACZPD010000074.1 GCA_902782955.1 uncultured Erysipelotrichaceae bacterium | reverse complement strand
TTTCAGAATGACCTCTCCCAGATGCGGTTCACAGATCTTCGTACCTGCCGGTCTTCCACTCTGTACCGGCTCGCTGGAGGCGTTCGATCGCTACTCTTCTGTTCATTGAGTTAATGAAAATAATATAAGAATATTATGAAATTATGTCAATATATTTTTCATGAAAATGTTTTCAAGAGTTCTGGTGTACAGCAGAAATTCTGCCGGTCTGCGGACCGGCCAAGGTGATATGTACCCGGAAATCCGGACATATCATTTTAGCCTGCCTTTGAGATACATTTATGATTCTCCCATCTGATTAAGCTCATTGATGAAGAGATCATTGAACATAAAGAATGAGAATGTATCCGAGAAAACAAGGCTGCCGGATTCTTTCAGATTCAGGGTAGGCAGTACGATCATCTCGTCGAAATTGTGACGAAGAGGATGCTTGGAATTGACCGTAACAAGAACCATATACGGCTTTGTGACACCGCTGCGGCGGAGTGTCTTCAGAAGTTCCTGATGTGAATTGCCGGTGATTGCGGAGTATATGATGATCAAGTCATCTTTGTTATAGTGATAGGGCATGATATCAGCCGGCAGGATCATACTGCAGATATCGTTGTGCAGGGAAAGACCGATCAGAAGTGACTCGGCAGGAAGCCGGGAAAGGTTGGTGCCGATCAGGATAACCTTGCGGCTTTTTTTCATTCTCCTGATCAGGTTTCTGATCTGATCAAGGTCTGTGGATTCTTCTGCCTGCTTCAGCAGTTTGCCGTATTGCTCTGCGCGTGAAAAATTCACTTTCGATGCTTTGGAGTCTCTGAGATCCATTGCCAGCTGGTACTGAAACTCAGCGAATCCGCTGAATCCGAGTTTTTTCGCAAAACGGGTCATTGCCGGTTTTGTGATCTTTGTTTTATCGGATAATTCCGTAATGGAACCTTCCGCCCAATCTGCCGGAAATTTTTTGATCATTTCATATATACTGCGGTCCGTTTTGGAAAATGAACTAAGTTTTGAATCCATTAATTCTAGTGTATTCATAGTATTTCTTCCTTTTACGACTTTATTATAACGTATGGTTTATCGATTTAAGATGAAATAAGTTTTAAAAACGTAAATTTAGTATTGACACATATTTTAACGGGAGCTATATTATGTGTGTGAGATAAAAGCGCTTTCTCAACAGCTGCCTGATCAGCAGCGAAAAGAAGAAAGGAAACAGGTTTTAAAGTATGAATAAGTTTTTGGATAAATTAGTTACAGTATCCTCCAAACTTGCACAGAACAAAGTTCTGAACATTATCCAGTCAGCGTTTATGCTGATGCTGCCGGTATCCATGATCGGAGGTTTTGCGGCATTGTTTAACGGCATCAGTGTTGAAGCGTATCAGGCATTCATCACATCAGCCGGTATCAAAAGTATTTTGAGCACAATTTATCAGTGGACGATCGGCATGATCGCGCTCTATCTTTCTTTCCTTGTCGCTTATCGGCATGCACAGACATATAAATATGCAAAATCCGACATCGCGGTAGGTCTGACATCCATGATCAGCTTTCTGATCGTAACACCGTATGTCATTCCGGAAGAACCCTTTGCACCGGTCAGCCTTCCGGGTTCCTGGCTTGGCGCCAGCGGCATGTTCAGCGCAATCGTTATTGCCTTCATCGTAGGCAATATCTTCAAGCTCTGCAAAAAATACAACATTGCAATCCGTCTTCCTGAGCAGGTTCCGCCGATGATCTCCGCGCAGTTCACCAGCCTGCTGCCGGCAGTGTTTGCGATGATCCTGTTTGGAATCATCAACGTTGCCTTCGCACATACATCATTCGGATGCCTCCATCAGATGATCTACAGTATTGTATCCAAACCGCTAAGCGCAGTCGGTTCCAATATCTTCGGTCTCTGGATCCTGCAGGTCGTTCTGTACGGTCTCTGGTTCTGCGGTATCCACGGCGGTATGACTGTCGGACCGATCATCATGATGCTCTTTATGCAGCTGCAGATGGAAAATATGACTGCTTATCAGAGCGGTGCTGCGATCCCGAATATGCTTGCGGGTGACGCCCTGACATTCGGAACAGGTTCCATTCCGCTGATCATCGCTGCATTGATCGTTTGCAAATCCGCTTCCTGCAAATCCATTGCCCGCTTCGGCTTCATCCCGGCATTCTTCGGTGTCGATGAACCGGTCTACTTCGGTATGCCTATGATCATGAACCCGATGTTCTTCATTCCGTGGGTAATCGGAGCCCCGACGATCTCTGTTTTCGGAACACATATCCTCAAGATGATCGGACTGCTTGGCTACAGTAACTGTACAGGCGGACAGAATGCCGCAAATCTCCCGTTCTTCGTCGGAAACATGATGAATTACGGTGTTGCAGGACTGATCTGGGGATGCGTCTTCTTCGCCCTGATCGTTCTGATGTATATTCCTTTCGTCAAAGCATACGATAATCAGATGCTCGCACAGGAACAGCAGACAACAGAAGAATAAATAAATGAATGGAGGAAGGATTTCCCTTCCTCCATTATTGAAAACAGGAGATGAATGATATGAAATTATTGATTCAAAGTGATGATTACGGTATTACAAGAGCCGTATCCCTTGGATGCATTCACGGCATCAGAAACGGTGTTGTCAGAAATACCGGCATGTTTGCGAATATGCCGTGGATCGAAGAATGCGTAGAATGGATCCGTCCGTATCTTGACCAGATCGCTTTCGGTATAGATCTGAATGCTTCAACCGGGCCTTCCATCCTCGGTCATGAAAAACTCCCCACATTGACGCATGAGGATGGAATGTTCCTGGGCTCAAAGGAAAACCGGGCGCTGGATACAGAAGAAAACGGCCATGATCATCTGGCTGCGCACAGAGACGAACTCTATGCCGAATTCAAAGCACAGATCGAAAGATATATCGAACTTGTCGGGCATAAACCGGATTACATCCATAATCACGCTTATGGAACGAAGACAACCGATGAGGTCACCCGCACTCTTGCGAAGGAATACGGGGTCCTCTGTTCCGTTGCATTCATGGACAGACCGGAAGTGAAAGAAGCCGGCATGGGCTGGTACGTCTGGGGCGGACCGGAAGCACAGCTCGGTGAAGATCCGGTTTCCTATATTACAGGTGACAAGGGCGGTATCCTCAATCAGGAATACGGTTATATCGTTTCCCACTGCGGTTACGCGGATGCCGACCTCTTTAAACTGACAAGTTTTTCCACATGCAGGGTCAAGGATCTGGAAGCCATGACCAGCGATGAGGTAAAGAACTGGATCAGGGAAAACAATATCGAACTGGCAACATTTAAGGATCTGCCGAAGGAATGGATCGCATGACATACCGTTTCCCGGATCATTTCATGTGGGGAGCTTCCACCAGTGCATTTCAGGTTGAAGGCGGCTATAACGAAGGCGGCCGGGGTCTTGCGACTACAGATGTGCAGAAAGTACCTGAAGGCACAGCCGATACCAAAATAGCTGCAGATCATTACCATCACTGGCGTGAAGATGTCAGTCTGATGGCAGAACTGGGGCTTAAGACCTATCGCATGAGTTTCTCGTGGAGCCGCATCATGCCTGATGAAACCCTGGTGCCGAACAAGGAAGGCCTGGCTTTCTATGATCAGCTGATCGATGCATTGCTTGAAAACCACATCGAACCGTTTGTCACACTTTATCATTTTGAATGTCCGCAGGCACTTGTTGAAGCGTTCGGCGGATGGAAGAGCAGGAAAATGGCTGATGCCTACGCAGCCTACGCAGAAGTCTGTTTCAGGCATTTCAAAGGCAGAGTCAGAAAATGGGTCACGGTCAATGAACAGCTGATCGCGACTGCTGCCGGGAACCTCAACGGCAATTATGAAAAGGATCCGGTCAAAAATCTGAAAAACATCTGGCAGATGAGCTATCATGTTTCGCTGGCAGAGCACAGGGCATTTGCGCTGCTGCGGGAGATCGACCCGGAAGCGCTGATCGGCCCGGTATGTGCCATCCAGGTCGTATATCCGCACTCCAGCAGGCCGGAAGATGTGGCTGCAGCCTGGCAGGCAGAAGAGATGATGGAGTTTTATATGCTTGACATGAGTGTACGCGGTGCGTATTCCCCGTTTGTCACATCCTATCTCAAAACGCATAACCTGTATCCCAAAACCGATCCGGCAGATGAAGCTGTCCTGAAAGGCTCTGCACCGGACTTCATCGGCGTGAATTATTATTTCTCCGTCTGCGCAAAGAAAAAGGAAGGACCTGTCAACTACAATCAGCCTCCTTTCTGGGTTTCCGATCTCTATGATATTTGTGATAACCCATATCTGAAAAAGACAGAGTGGATGAACATGGGTATTGATCCGGAAGGTCTGCGAACCGGTATGGAAAAGATATACCAGAGATATCAGCTGCCGATGATCATCACCGAAAACGGAATGGCAGTCAGTGAGACGCCGGATGAAAACGGTGAAATTGATGATACATACAGGATTGAATATATCCATGCGCATCTGAAACAGGTGCAGATCATGCTGGAAGAAGGCATTGATATCATGGGCTACTGTCCATGGAGTTTCGTGGACGTTGTCTCTTCCCATCAGGGTTTTGCCAAAAGATACGGTCTTGTCTATATTGACCGTACCGAAACAGATCCGAAGGACTGCGCAAGAATCAGAAAAAAGAGCTTTTTCTGGTATCAGAACGTGATCCGGCAGAATGGCATAGAATAATATTGATACAACAGGAGGAAGCATAATGACACAGGAATTCCTGATCGGGTCTGCCACAGCCGGCGGCCAGGTGGAAGGAAACAATATCAACAGCGACACATGGGCGCAGGAATACATGAAGACCGGAGGATATAAGGAACCTTCCCTCGATGCGGCAGATCATTATCATACTTACCGTGATGACATCCGCATGATGCATGAAGCAGGACTGAATGCCTACCGGTTCTCATTTGAATGGGCAAGGATCGAACCGGAAAAGGGCAGATTTGATGAAAACGAAATGAACCATTATCTGGATATGGTCGATGCCTGCCGGGAATATGACATTGAACCGGTAATTACATTGCTTCACTTCACGTGCCCGAAATGGCTCATTACAGAAGGCGGCTGGGAAGCAGACACGACGCCGGATCACTTTGCGCGCTATGCGGAATATGTGGCAGAACATCTCAAAGGAAAGAATATCCGGTATATCGTCACCATCAACGAAGCCAATATGGGGACACTGATCGCCGGCTATCTGGAAAAGATCATGAAACATACCGACGGCGCAGGGCTGCAGATCGGCATGGATCTCGAAAAGATGGCGGAACAGCAGGAAATGACGAAGAAGGAAAATCTTGAGGTCTTCGGCGTTGAAAACGCGGCAGTATTCACATCCCCGCGTTCGGCCCATGGCGATGAGATCGTATGC
>CACZPD010000073.1 GCA_902782955.1 uncultured Erysipelotrichaceae bacterium | reverse complement strand
GCGTCATCGCACAGCGATATCGCGTTTGTCTCGGAAGAACAGTATTACCCGATCGGCTCGACGGTCGCTTCCGTTAAATTACTTTATCAATGTGTATATGACTTCGATGAGGAAGCGTACAGGAAGTATCTGAAGCTGTTCGAGATCGAAGAGAATATGGTCATCAACAATCTTTCGAAGGGAATGAAGCGGCGCATTGCACTGCTGTTCGCAATGTCGATCCATCCGAAGCTGATCCTGCTGGATGAAGCATATGACGGACTGGAGCCGCTGGTAAGGCTGCGTTTCCGCAAGGCGCTGGCCGACCTGATCGAAGATGAGAACATCTCCGTGATCATCTCCAGCCATAACCTGAAGGAACTGGAAGACATCTGTGACTCCTTCGGCATCCTTGAGGACGGACAGATCGTCAGTTACGGTGATCTTCTGGAGAAGAAGGAACTCATCAACAAATATCAGGCTGCGTTCCGGGAAGAAAAAGAACGTTCCGCATTCGAAGGTCTGGATATCCTGCATTATGACAGACAGGGCAGGGTATACCAGCTGGTCATCCGCGGGAATGAGGATGAAGTCATGGAAAAACTGCAGGCCATGGACCCGGTCCTGCTGGATGTCCTGCCGGTGAACTTCGAAGAGCTGTTTATATATGAACTGGAAAGCCGGGGTAATTATGATGAATAAGAAATACATGAATTATCTGGTCCGGAACCGAAAGATAGCGCTGATCTTCTTCTTTGTGATCTATCTGGCGATGTCCCTGACACCGTATATACATGGGTTTGCAGGCGAAAGGAATGCGCTGTTCAACCATTCCCTGATGATCGCAACGGTCATGAGCGTCATGCTGTGCTTTGCCCTGCCGGTCCTTCAGTTTGCCTATATCCAGAGGAAAAAGAGCGCGGATCTGTTCCTGGCACTGCCGGTATCCAGGAAGGAACAGCTGCATACAAACCTGCTGTTCTGCTTCCTGACGGTATTCGGTTATTTCCTGGTCACGACATTACTGATCTTTATCCTGACAGGGGTGACAGATTTCGGCGGATATCTGTGTGCAATCGGACACAACGCGCTGCTGTTCGCAGTCCTGATCCTGATCAATGCGCTGTTCTTCCTGGTTGCGAATAACACATTTGACGGCATTGTCATGATCGCTGCGTATGCAATCCTGCCGTCATTCCTCTATCTTGCATATCTGTTCTTCATGACAAATACGGTGGCGGGATATACGGATGTCCGCGCGTACAACAGCGGCATCATGATGACTTCACCGCTGTATATGGGATTCCGGAATCTGAGCGGACTGCTGTATGATTCAGAGCTGGCTTTCCACTGGACCTACGAGATCCTGCTCGCTGTATACGGGGCACTGGCATATACCGGTCTGCAGTATCACTTTGTAAAAAGAAAAGCCGAACGGGCAGAACAGATCTCGAATGAATTCTTTGCCTATCCGTTTATCATTCATATCTACATGGCATGCGTGATGATCTTCCTGATGGAAAGAAACGGATTCAGGGATGTGCTCGTGTTCTATATCCTGCTGTTTGTGATCTACATCATCGCAACATTCGTTTATAAGAGAAAGATCCAGCTGGACTGGAAGAATGTTCTGATCTATGCAGGAGCCATGGCACTTTCGATCCTGCTTTCCAATGCGGCATGGAGCACAAAGGGCTTCGGACTGGCTCTGCGGAATCCGGTCAGGACGAGCGATAAGATCTATTACAATTATCACGTCAGTGCGGATCCGAAGGATCTTTCCCACCAGTATGATTACGATGAAACCGAAAATGATTCCGTGGAGGTCGTCTTCCGGCTGACCGTACCGAAAGGGAAAAACGGGGAGTATAAGGACGCAATGGATGTGCTGGAACAGTACAGGCTCCGTGCAGTGGACAGATTCTACGCCGATGATGACAAGCCCCAGGGCGCAAGGTTTTCCATATCCAATTATGAAAATTCCGAAAGTGAAAAAACAGCCTTTCCGTATTACAACAAATACTATTCAGATGCTTTGTTGACGGAGGATGAACTGACTCAGATCAGCCGCAAAGCAGATGTACAGGTCATCACACATGATGAAGACTGGAACGAAACGACGATAAGTCTTGAAGACTATCTGGAAATGAGGAAATCTTAATATGAAACCGATATTGAATAAAAAAGAAAAAAGAGTCCTGTCTAACGGACGTGACAGCCATCTGACGCCGAAGGAATACGGTATTCTGGAATTCCTGATGGAACATCCGAACCAGACATTTACGGCAGAAGAGATCTATGAGAACGCGTGGGACGAAAAACCGTTCGACTGCCATCTGATCATTTCCGTGCATATGCGTCATATCCGCGAAAAGATCGAAAAAGATCCTTCCAGACCGGAACTGATCAAGGCGTTCTGGGGCAGGGGATATCAGTTTGTATGCTAGAAGAATGCGGGAAACCGCATTTTTCTTTTCCATGCAGGAATATGTATAATATGTATATAGAAGGAGTATATATATGGATTATAATCATCTGAAACCATTCCCCGAGGGATTCCTCTGGGGCGCGTCTTCCAGTGCCTATCAGTGTGAGGGCGCTTATCTGGAAGAAGGAAGAACGTTATCTGTATCTGATACCGCTCCGGTTCCGAAAGGAGCCACAAACTTCAATGACGGTGTCGATCATTACCACAGATTCAAAGAAGACATTGCCCTGATGGCGGAAATGGGATTCAAGGAGTTCCGTTTCTCGATCGCCTGGCCGCGCATCATTCCGCAGGGAGCGGGGGAAGTCAATGATGTTGCTGTAAAGCATTATCATGATGTCATTGATGAGTGTCTGAAGTACGGTATCGAACCGGTCGTGACTTTATATCATTTTGATCTGCCGCAGGTACTGCAGGACAAATACGGCGGCTGGGCCAGCAGACAGTGCATCGATGATTTTGTGGAATACTGCAGAGTCTGTTATAAAGAATATGGTCCCAAGGTAAAATATTTCCTGACCATCAACGAACAGAACATGATGGCTTTGTTCCAGGGTGCGCAGTACGGCTCCGAAAAGAACCAGTGGCAGGCAAATCATCACATGCTTGTTGCCCAGTCAAAGGCAATGATCCTGTGTCATGAAATGATGCCGCAGTGCAAAGTCGGACCGGCTCCGAATATCACAGCGATCTATCCGGCCACTTCCTCTCCGGCTGACAATCTGGCAGCTATGGACTGGGACCAGCTGAGAAACAGGCTGTTCCTGGATACAGCAGTATTCGGTACCTATCCGGAAGCCCTGCTGAACTGGTGGAAGGATAAGGGCATTGCGCCTGATATCACGGAAGAAGATTATGAAGATCTGAAGAACGGTCATCCTGACTTCATAGCGTTCAACTATTACGGCGCAGGAACTGTGAGATATGTGAGTGAGGAAGAAGGAAAGGATATCAAATCCGATACTGCCAACTTCATGTCCGGCCTGATGACATATCCTGGCATGAGCACGGCTGTCGAGAACCCGCTTCAGGAACAGACATCCTACGGCATGGGTATCGACCCGATAGGCCTGAGAATAACACTCCGCCAGCTGTGGGAAAGATATCATCTGCCGCTGATCATTACGGAAAACGGCTGCGGTGTTCCGGATAAACTGGAAGAAGACGGTACGATTCACGATGATTACCGCATCGACTATCTGAGAAGACATATCATTGCCTGCCGTGAAGCGATCACGGACGGCGTAGAGCTGTTCGGCTATTCACCATGGTCTGCATTCGATCTGATCTCCACGCACCAGGGCATCACCAAGAGATACGGATTCATCTACGTCAACCGTGATGAATTTGATCTGAAGGATATGAAGAGGATCAGGAAGGATTCCTTCTTCTGGTACAAGAAGGTCTGTGAATCCAACGGGGAGATCCTGTAATTACTGCAGGAGATCCGATCTTTTAGTCACCGCATAGAAAGGACAATGATGGATTACAGAACATTAAAACCATTCCCGGAAGGATTTCTCTGGGGCGCATCTTCCAGTGCCTATCAGTGTGAAGGTGCTTATCTTGAAGATGGCAGAACATTGTCTGTGTCTGATACCGCACCGGTACCGGCAGGCATGACAGATTTTAATGATGGTATTGACCACTATCACCGCTTCAGGGAAGATATCGCGCTGATGGCGGAAATGGGATTCAAGGAGTTCCGTTTCTCCATCGCCTGGCCTCGCATCATTCCGCAGGGTGCAGGTGAAGTCAATGAAATTGCTGTAAAACATTATCATGATGTTATTGATGAATGTCTGAAATACGGCATTGAACCGGTCGTGACTTTATATCATTTTGATCTGCCGCAGGTACTGCAGGATAAGTACGGCGGCTGGGCAAGCCGGCAGTGCATTGACGATTTCGTGGAATACTGCAAAGTCTGTTACAGGGAATATGGCTCAAAAGTGAAGTATTTCCTGACCATCAACGAACAGAACATGATGGTGCTGTTCCAGGGTGCGCAGTATGGCTCCGAAAAGAATCAGTGGCAGGCAAATCATCATATGCTGGTGGCGCAGGCAAGGGCGATGGCGGAATGCCATAAGCTCGCACCGGATTCCAAAGTCGGACCGGCGCCGAATATCACGGCGATCTATCCGGCTTCTTCCTCTCCGGCTGATAATCTTGCCGCGATGGACTGGGACCAGCTGAGGAACAGGCTGTTCCTGGATACGGCAGTATTCGGCACCTATCCGGAAGCTCTGCTGAACTGGTGGAAAGACAGAGGTACTGCACCGGATATCACAGAAGAAGATCTTGCAGATCTGAAGAACGGTCATCCGGATTTCCTTGCATTCAATTATTACGGTGCAGGGACCGTCAGATATATCAGTGAAGAAGAAGGAAAGGATATCAAATCCGAAACAGCGCATTTCGGCACAGGCCTGATCACGATTCCGGGCATATGCAGCGGTGTTAAAAACACGCTCCAGGAACATACCTCCTACGGAATGAAGATCGATCCGACCGGGCTGAGAGTGACGCTCCGTCAGCTGTGGGAAAGATACCATCTGCCGCTGCTCATTACCGAAAACGGATGCGGTGTAAAGGATACACTGGAAGAAGACGGAACAGTCCATGACGACTACCGCATCGATTATCTGAGAAGACATATCATTGCCTGCCGTGAAGCGATCACAGACGGTGTGCAGCTGTTCGGCTATTCACCATGGTCCGCGTTTGACCTGATCTCCACGCACCAGGGCATTACCAAGAGATACGGATTCATCTATATCAACCGTGATGAATTTGATCTGAAAGATATGAAGAGGATCCGCAAGGATTCCTTCTTCTGGTACAAGAAGGTCTGTGAGTCCAACGGGGAGATCCTGTAAAGCAAGATGAAAGAGACTGAAACAGTCTCTTTTTCTGCGCAATTCCAGAAAGCAGGCTTCTTGTTTTAAGCATTTGAATCCTGTACAGTAAAGAAAAACAGGAAAGGAAACATATCATGTATTTTGAGAAAACCAAAGGCTTCCCGGAAGGCTTTCTGTGGGGAGCTGCTTCCGCTGCCTACCAGGTGGAAGGTGCCTGGGATGAAGACGGCAAAGGCGTTTCCGTATGGGATACTTTTGTCCGTATTCCCGGCAAGACATTCAAAGCGACGACCGGTGATAAAGCAGTAGATCATTACCACCGCTACCAGGAAGATGTCAGGCTGATGGCGGAAATGGGACTGAAGACATACCGTTTCTCCATTGCCTGGACCAGGATCATTCCGGACGGGAACGGTGAGATCAATGAGAAAGGTCTGGAATTCTACGGCAAACTGATCGATGAATGTCTGAAGTACGGCATCGTGCCGATGGTGACTGTATACCACTGGGATCTCCCGCAGGCGCTCCAGGATCAGTACGGCGGCTGGGAAAACAGACGCATTGTCGATGACTTTGTCCGCTACGCGAAAACATTGTTTGAACACTTCGGCGACCGCGTCAAACACTGGATCATCATCAATGAACAGAATGTATTTACCGGTCACGGATGGCTGATGGCATCCCATCCTCCGGGAAAGGCAAATGATTACAAGATGTTCTACCAGGTCAACCATCATGCTTTTATGGCACATGCCAAGTCCGTTCTTGCGCTGAAGGAACTCTGGCCGGATGCCAAAGTCGGTTCCTCGTTTGCCTACGGACCTTCCTATGCGGTCACGAACAAGCCGGAAGACGCCATGGCCAAGTATGACTATGATGACATGCAGAATTTCTACTGGATGGATGTTTATGCGTACGGCAGATATCCGAGGGCTGCTGTTGCTTATCAGAAATCCAGAGGGATCGCACCGGTCATGGAAGAAGGCGATGCAGAGATCCTGAAAGAAGCTGCGTCCAAAGTGGATTTCATGGGTGTCAATTACTACCAGACGACAAGCGTCGAGTATAATCCTGTCGATGGTGTTGATGGTATGGGCAAGATGAATACGACCGGTAAAAAGGGCACGACGGAGATTTCAGGTGTTGCCGGTATGTACCGCAATCCGAAAAACAAAAACCTGCCGACAACCGACTGGGACTGGACCATCGATCCGATGGGACTGCGTTATGCCTGCCGTGAGATCACTTCCCGTTATGATCTGCCGATCGTCATTTCCGAAAACGGTCTCGGCGCATTTGACAAACTGGAAGACGGAAAGATCCATGACCCATACCGTATTGCCTATCTGAAGGAACATGTAAAGGAACTGCGGAAAGCCTGCGATGACGGCTGTCAGGTACTGGCTTACTGCACATGGTCATGGTCCGATCTGCTCAGCTGGCTGAATGGATATCAGAAGAGATATGGTTTTGTCTACATTGACAGGGAAGAAGATGAGAATTCCGGCACACTGGCACGAATTCCGAAAGATTCCTATTACTGGTATCAGAAGGTCATCGCTTCCAACGGTGCAGAAGGCCTGGATGACTGAGTGAAAAACTGAAACAGATACAGCGAAAAAAGAGTCTTGCCGTTAAAGGTAAGACTCTTTTTCGCTGTATGCAATGTTTCTTAGAAATTTGTGCTTTCGGAGAATTCCGCGAATTTCTTCGCTTCTTCGATCCTGCCTTCAGCTGTTGTCACGACTGCCTTGACAGCGTCGGAACCGAGCAGGAGACGGAACGGCGCTTCTTCCGCATAAGCCATCTTGTATACAAGTTCTCCGGCTTTCGTCGGGTCACCCGGCTGCTGTCTCTTATTGACTGCGTTGGCGTTCTTCCATGTGGAATCCTTGTAGGCATCTACCTTCAGCGGTGCGCTCTTCAGTGCTTCATCATAGAAGTGTGTACGGAATGCGCCCGGTTCGATGACCATGACACGGATCCCCAGAGGCTTCAGTTCCTTGCATAAACCGTCTGTGAGAAGATCCAGCGCTGCCTTGGAGGAAGCGTAATATCCTGAACCGACAGCGGAACGCTCTGCTGCGATGCTTGTGGTATTCATGATGACGCCTGCGCCGTTGCCGCGCATCGTCGGCAGAACTGCCTTGATCATGTTGATCGGGCCGAACAGGTTTGTTTCGAACAGTTCCCTGATCGCTTCATCTTCGCCTTCTTCAACGGAAGAACGGTAACCGTGGCCGGCGTTGTTGATCAGGACGTCAACTGTGCCGAACTTTTCCACAGTCTTTGCGACGATGTTCTTCATCTGTTCGACATCAGACATATCGAGTGTCATCGGCAGACATGTGTCTGGATAATCCTTTGCGATAGATTCGAGTTTTGCGAGACTTCTCGCTGTAATAACTGCGTTGTCGCCGTTGGAGAGAACTGCTCTTGCGATACCTTCACCGATTCCGCCGGCACTTGCGCCTGTAATGATCCAAGTTTTTTTCATACGTCATATCTCCTTTTTCATTCACTAAAATGGTAAAATTTAAAGTGAACTTTAAGTCAAGAGGAAAAATGAAATACACCATCAAAGAAACAGCTGAACATTTCGGAATATCCGCCCCGACTTTGCGTTATTACGAAAAGGAAGGATTGCTGGATCCGGTTGAGAAAAATCAGAGCGGGCATCGTATATACGGTGAAAAAGAATTCCGCCGCATCAGTTTCATTATGACGCTGAGGACGGCAGGCATACCCGTGGAGGATATCCGCCGTTATGTCGACTTATTTCATCAGGGTCCCGGGACTATTCCCGAAAGAAAACAGATGCTGGAAGATCAGCTTTCGGAGCTCAGAAATGAAGCAGAAAAACTCAATGAAGTAATCCGCCGTCTGGAAGGCATCATTGATAATTATGAAGAAACGCTGATGAAGCGGGAACTGACCAGCAGGAAAGAAGATCCGTTTTACGGATGATATTTTCGTTTAAAAACTATTGCATTTTTTCAGAATCGGTGTACTATTATATAGCACATTGATGCGGATCCCTAGCTCAGTTGGCAGAGCAACTGACTCTTAATCAGTGGGTCGAGGGTTCGAGCCCCTCGGGATCCACCATGTAAAATGACCGGTAATGAGCCGGTCTTTTTTGTGCTTTATGAAGAATTAAAGTATTAATGCTATGAGTATGTTTTAGGGAGTGCAGAACTAAATGCAGTACTGCTTTTGAGAATCAGAAGGGTAATCAATGCCTGATGAAAGCATTCCATATAATTTCCAATACGTAAGGAGAAAAAGAAATACAGATTTTTCTCATTCCTTCTTCAGATCAGATTTGTATACCCCATCATCCAGGCATCAACTTCTTTTGCGCAGGCAAGACCTTCCGAAATTGCCCATACCACAAGACTCTGTCCCCGGTGCATATCCCCCGCAGTGAATATTCCTTCACAGGAGGTCATATACTGTCCGTTTTCTGTCGCAACGGTATTGCGCTTCGTGAGGGAAATTCCTATTGAAGCAGGAAGCTCCTTCTCACAGCCGGTGAAGCCGGCCGCAATGATCAGCAGATCACATGGAATCTGTTCCCTCTCTTCACTGATAATCAATCTTCCTTCCGCGAGGGACACTTCCGCCGTCTCAACTGCTTTCAGAATGCCTTTCTCTTTGATCAAAGAGGTGATCGTACGGCAGAACATGCGTGGATCCCTGTGAAAGACATGGATCGCTTCCTGCTGCCCGTAGTCGGTCTTCAGTGTCTTAGGCCACTCCGGCCAGGGATTATCCGGAAGCCGTTCTTCCGGCGGCTTGGGCATCATCTCAAGCTGAACGATTGACGTGCATCCCTGGCGGATACAGGTGCCGACACAGTCGTTTCCTGTATCGCCGCCGCCAAGCACCATAACCTTCTTTTGCTTTGCGTTCACAGCAGGCAGCGCAGGGAGTGCCTTTGTCGTTTCCTTCAGAAACTCCACCGCACTTATCACTCCTGCTGTTTCCGTGATTCCCTCCACATCGGGGATACGTGCCTTTTTTGCGCCGCATGCAAGTATCACCGCATCATACTGTTCCTGAAGTTCTTTGAGTGAGATATCTGTTCCGACTGATACGCCGGTCAGAAAGCGGATTCCTTCCGCTTCCATCTTCGCACGCCGTCTGCGGATCACAGATTTATCAAGTTTCATGTTCGGAATTCCGTACATCAGAAGTCCGCCGATCTCATCGTCGCGTTCATACACGGTCACATTATGACCCCGTTGATTGAGACGGTGCGCCGCCGCAAGACCGGCAGGACCGCTGCCTACGACCGCTGCACGTTTTGCGGAGCGTAATGCAGGAATCACCGGTTTCATCAGATTATGCTCAAAACCGTATTCGATCAGAAATCCTTCATTGTCACGAATCGTGACCGGACTTCCGTCAAGTCCGTTAAGGCATGCTTTCTCACATAATGCGGGACATACCCTGCCGGTAAACTCCGGGAACGGATTTGTCTTGAGCAGGCGATGCAGGGCGTGTTCGTAATGTCCACGGTAAACCGCATCATTCCATTCGGGAATCAGGTTGTGAAGCGGACATCCCGTCACCATTCCGTGAAGTCTGATGCCGGACTGGCAGTAGGGTACACCGCAGTTCATACAGCGTGCAGCCTGAATGCAGCGCACCTCCGCGGACTGGTCTGCGTGGATCTCATTGTAATCACGGATACGTACTTCCGGATCACGCAAGCCGTCTTCCCGGCGTTCATACAGCATAAATCCATCTGTCTTTCCCATCACGCACCTCCGTTTCTTCTTGTGAGGTCAAGAAACGCTTCCATCCGCGCATCTTCACTTTGAATGCCCTGTTCTTCGTAATGCGAGATCCTCTCCAGCATGGCCTGATAAGGGCTGGGAACGATCTTTTTGAAATGAGGGATCCAGTCATCAGGATGATTCAGTATCTCCGCCGCTTTTCTTGAACCAGTTTCCTTCACATAGTCTTCCAGCAGCATTTTCAATTGATGAATGTCATACTTCTCGCTGACTTCTTTCAGCAGAAGAGGTTCATGTCCGATATTTCGGTAAAGCGTATGATGCTCATCGAGCACATAGACCGTTCCTCCGCTCATGCCTGCCGCAAAGTTCTTTCCGGTTTCGCCGAGGATGACCGCGATTCCGCCGGTCATGTACTCCAGACCATGATCGCCGCAGCCTTCGCAGATCGCTGTTGCACCGCTGTTCCGCACACAGAACCGCTCGCCGGCAAGACCTGCAAAGTAGGCTTTACCGCTTGTCGCACCATAGAGCGCAACATTGCCGATGATCGTATTCCGGTCCCACGCAAAACGTGCTTCCGGTTTTGGCGTGATGATGATCTTTCCGCCGGACAGTCCTTTTCCGACATAGTCATTGGCATCGCCGTACAGGCGGAGCGTGATGCCTTTTGGCAGGAATGTGCCGAAAGACTGACCTGCGCTGCCGTGGCATTCAACGTTCCAGGTATCATCTTCTGATGTTTCTCTGCCGCTGCGGACAAGCTCTGATCCAAGGAGGGTGCCGACCGTGCGGTCAGATGCACACATATCGATTACGATCCGGTGTTTGCCGCGCTTTTTCTTTTCGGAATGGTACCAGGGAATCAGATATTTCACGTCGGCGGTCTTCTGCAGTTCGAAGTCAAATGCGTGTCCTTCCTCAAAGTGGCAGGGGCAGGGTTCCGTGAGTTCCTCTGCAAGCGGTGTATCGTTATCTGCAATAAGCAGATCCCTGCGCCCGATCAGTTCATTTATTGTCCGGATACCGAGTGATGCCATGATCCGGCGGACATCTTCCGCCATCAGCCGCATGTAGTTCATGACATGTTCCGGCTTTCCCCGGAAGCGGGCACGCAGGGTTTCATTCTGTGTTGCAATGCCAAAGGGACAGGTGTCTTTTGAACAGACGCGCATCATCATACATCCCATGGAGATCAGCGGCCCTGTCGCAAAGCCGAATTCCTCTGCACCGAGGATCGCCGCAATTACGACATCCCGTCCGCACATCAGTTTTCCGTCGGTCTGCAGGATGACCCGCTGCCGCAGGTTGTTTTCGATCAGTTCCCGGTGCGCTTCCGCAACACCGGTCTCCCACGGAAGTCCGGCATGATGAATCGAGCTGTATGGTGCAGCCCCGGTGCCGCCGTCATGACCGGAGATCAGGATCACATCTGCGCCGGCTTTGGCAACGCCGCAGGCGATCGTTCCGACTCCGTGCTCGCTGACGAGCTTGACGGAAACCCGGGCATGGCGGTTCGCGTTTTTCAGATCGTAGATCAGTTGTGCGAGATCTTCGATCGAGTAAATGTCATGGTGGGGAGGCGGAGAGATCAGCGAAACACCCGGTGTGGAACACCGTGTTTTCGCGACCCACGGATATACTTTGTTTCCGGGCAGGTGTCCGCCTTCACCCGGCTTTGCGCCCTGTGCCATTTTGATCTGCAGTTCACCCGCACTGCTGATGTATTCTGCGGTTACCCCGAAACGTCCGGAGGCAATCTGCTTTACCAGGGAGTTGCGGATCGTTCCGAAACGGGCCGGGTCTTCTCCGCCTTCACCGGTATTGGACCGTGCACCGAGCCGGTTCATCGCTTCCGCCATGGTTTCGTGAGCTTCCTTGGATAATGAGCCGTAGGACATTGCACCGGTATTGAATCGCCTGACAATTTCTTCTGCCGGCTCAACTTCCTCCAGCGGTATGGGAGTGCAGTTGTCTGCAAACTTTACGGCATCCCGCAGATGATGGGGATTTTTAGCTTCCAGAAGCTCGGTGTAATACCGGAAGTCTTCATAATCTCCGCTGCGGGCGGCTTTCTGCAGGGCAAGGATGACCTCCGGGGAATACAGATGTTCTTCAGCGGCATTGCCGCTGCGCAGGCCATGTCTTCCGAGGCTGTCGAGTGTCGTATCCACCTGCAGACCGAGCGGATCAAACGCGTGGGTATGTCGGTATAAAAGATCCTGTTCGATATCGAAAAGCTTTACGCTTCCGCCTCCGGAGACAGTTCCCGCAAAGTAAGTGTCGATCACTTCATCCGAAAGACCGAGCGCTTCAAAGATCCTTGCGGACTGATAAGACTGGATGGTCGAGATTCCCATCTTTGCGGCAATTTTTGTGATACCATCCCGGACGGCTTTGTTGTAGTCATCGATCGCGGTGTGATAATCCTTATCAAGAATACCGAGGTCGATCATTTCAACGATGCATTCCTGTGCAAGGTAGGGATATATCGCTTTTGCGCCGAAGCCGAGCAGTGCGGCGCAGTGATGGACCGTGAAAGGATCTCCGCTTTCAACGATCAGCGACAGCTGCGTACATTTCTTGGTCCGCACCATGTGCTGGTGAACGGCAGACACCGCGAGCAGACTTGGAACCGGAAGATGGTTTTCATCCACGCCCCGGTCGCTTAAAACCAGGATATTGGCACCGGCGGTATAGGCTCTGTCACAGCTGAAGCACAGCTGTTCAACTGCCTTTTTCAAAGAGGTATTCGGATAATACAGCATACTTATGACCGCACATTTAAGATGCGGTTTATTCAGTGCCTTGATCTTCATCATGTCTGTGCCGGTCAGGATCGGGTTGGTGATTTCCAAAACGGTGCAGTTGGAACTCTTTTCCTCCAGCAGATTTCCCTGTGATCCGAGGTAAATCGTGGTATCGGTGACCACCTTCTCGCGGATCGAATCGATCGGGGGATTGGTGACCTGTGCAAAGCGCTGATAAAAATAATCAAACAATTTCTCATGATGACCGGAGTACATCGTAAGGGGAGTGTCATGGCCCATCGAGGCTGTCGGTTCAATACCGTTTTCCGCCATGTGATACAGCACATCACGCACATCCTCATACGAATATCCGAATACCTTGTACAGTTTGTCCCGCATTTCCTGGCTGTGGTTGGGCAGCTTATGGTTCGGGATCGGAAGGTCCGAGAGCCGGCGCAGATGAAGGCTCAGCCACTCACCGTATGGATGCGCCTGAATATAACTGTTCTTGCATTCCTCGTCCTCCACGATGCGTTTCTTAACAGTATCCGCAAGGAGGATCTTTCCGGGCATGAGGCGGGACTTCCGTATGATGCGGGACTCATCAAACGGAAGCACACCGACTTCGGAAGATAGAATCAAACGCTGATCATCCATGATGTAATAGCGTGCCGGCCGCAGACCGTTTCGGTCAAGACACGCACCGACCCGTTCGCCGTCGGTAAAGATGATGGCTGCAGGGCCGTCCCAGGGCTCCATCATGGTGGCATAGTAATGGTAAAAATCCCGCTTTTCCTGCGAGATGGAATTATTGTTTTTCCACGGTTCGGGAATCATGATCATTAAGGCAAGCGGAAGATCGATACCGCTCATATACATGAATTCCAATGTGTTGTCCACCATCGCGGAGTCGGAGCCGGCATCGCTGATGACTGGACAGATCCTGTCGAAATACGGTTCCATGAAGTCCGTATGCATGGTCTCTTCCCGTGCCAGCATGCGGTCGCGGTTTCCTGCGATCGTATTGATTTCACCGTTATGGGCGATCATGCGGTAAGGGTGCGCACGCATCCAGCTTGGATTCGTATTTGTGGAAAAGCGGGAGTGAACGATTGCAATCGCTGTCTCATAGGAGTCATCCTGCAGGTCTGTATAGAATGCCCGCAGCTGATCGACCAGGAACATGCCTTTGTATACGATCGTGCGTGAGGAGAGGGAAACGATATAGGTACTGTCGTTGCCCTGTTCAAATTCCCTGCGTGCGATATAAAGAAGCCGGTCAAACGATAATCCCGGTTCCGTGTCCTCAGGGCGTTTCACAAATACCTGACGGATACACGGCATGCTGGAGAGGGCTTTTGCGCCGAGCAGTTCCTTTCTTACCGGAACATTGCGCCAGCCGAGCACTTTCATGCCGTACTTCTCCGCGATCACTTCGAACATCCGTTCGGAAATAATACGGCTCACGTTGTCTTTCAGGAAAAAGAACATTCCGACTGCATAATCTTTTTCGTCCGGCGTCTCCATGCCGGCTTCCCTCATCACACGGCTGAAAAACCGGTGTGATATCTGCAGCAGTATCCCGACACCGTCGCCGACTTCGCCGCTGGCGTCCTTGCCGGCCCGGTGGCCGAGATGTTCCACGATGCACAGGGCATCATCCACGGCGCTGTGTGTTTTCCGTCCGTCAATATTGACGACAGCGCCGATCCCGCAGGCATCATGCTCCATGATTTCATTCCGGTTTCTCATATTCTTCCTCCCGTTCTGTGCAGCGCCGGAAATCCGAGACCATATGATACAAGCCCCGGATCTCCGTTCCATTATTCTGTTCCGCGATTAAGGATCATATCCGCTACCTGCGGCATCGGGATGCCGAGTTTCATACTCAGCTTCTGCAGATGCCGGTGTGCTTCTGCCTCCGTGAGGTTCCGTTCCTTCATCACTTTTTTCTTTGCTTCGTTGATCCGCTCTTGATCCGTGTCCTCGCGGTGGGGCAGCTTCTGGTAATGAAGCTGAATAAGCATGTCCGCCCATGCGGCAAGCACGGATTTTTTGACCGGCGGTGTCAGCCGGAATATCCGTGAAGAGATCGCTGAAGCACCCGGTTCCGGCTTGGCAATGCACAGGATCTCCACGTGTTCGTTCAAGTCCTTCGTAATCTGATCCAGTGTGCGGTCTTTGAACCGTGGTCCGCAGATCAGAATGCCGTCCTGAATCATCCCGAAAGCCCGTTTGATCTCATTGCCGGATGTGCAGATACGAACCACTTCATATCCGCATTCCCGCAGCATCGAAACGACCGAATCAGCTGTCAGACGGTCGCGGAACGCTACAACAAATTTAGCCATATCAGTACATCATGAGATATTCTCTGATTTCCCATTCCGATACGGTGGTGCGGTATGCATCCCATTCTGCATACTTGCCGGCACAGTACTGTGTGATGATGTGTTCTCCGAGCGTATCGCAGATCACTTCATCTTCCTTCATGAGATCCACTGCTTCTTTCAGGGTTCCCGGGAGGCTTTCTATATCTTGTGCCTTGCGCTCCTCTGCACTCATTTCAAAGATGTTGTCGAGTACTTCCGCCGGTGGAACAAGTCCTTTTTCAATACCGTCAAGACCTGCCGCAAGGCATACCGCAAGTTCAAGGTACGGGTTGCATGAAGGATCCGGACAGCGCAGTTCCACGCGGGTCGCCTGACCGCGCGCTGCGGGGATGCGGATCAGAGCCGAGCGGTTGGATGCTGACCAGGAGATATAACAGGGTGCTTCATAACCCGGCACAAGACGCTTGTAACTGTTGACCAGCGGGTTGGTAATCGCCGTCATGGACTTTATATGCGTCAGAATGCCGGCGATGAAGGAATAAGCCTCCTTGGAAAGCCCATGTACATCGGAGGGATCCGCAAAGATGTTTTCCCCATCCTTGAACAGGGACATATTTGTATGCATTCCGCTGCCATTGATGCCGAAGATCGGCTTTGGCATGAAGGTTGCGTGCAGACCGTTCTTCTGCGCGACGGTCTTTACCGCAAGTTTGAAGGTCATGATATTATCCGCCGTACGCAGTGCTTCGCTGTATTTGAAATCGATCTCATGCTGGCCGCGTGCCACTTCGTGATGGCTCGCCTCAACTTCATAGCCCATTCGCTCCAGCATCAAGCAGATCTCACGCCGCGTTGATCCGCCGTGATCCAGTGGGTCAAGGTCAAAGTAGCCGGCGTCATCACTTGTCTTTGTGGTGGGCTGTCCGTTCTCATCGGTCTCGAACAGGAAGAATTCGCATTCCGGTCCAACGTTGAAGGAATAGCCTTTCTCCGCCGCCTTCGCGAGCACTTTTTTCAGGGTGCTGCGCGGATCGCCGGCAAACGGCGTACCGTCCGGCAGATACACATCGCAGATCAGCCGGGCAACCCTTGCCTGCTGGGGGCGCCAGGGAAGTACTGCATAGGAGTCAAGATCCGGATAGAGATACATGTCTGACTCATTGATACGTACAAATCCTTCAATGGAGCTTCCGTCGATCATGATTTCGTTGTTAACTGCCTTTTCGATCTGTGAGGCGGTGATCGCCACGTTTTTCAGACGTCCGAAAATGTCCGTGAACTGCATGCGGATAAATTCCACATCGCCTTCTTCCACCAGTTTGATGATGTCTTCTTTTGTGTAACTCATATCGTTCTTTCCTCCTGAAATAAAACAAAAGAGCAAAGGAAACCCGGCTGTTCGGGCACCTTTGCTCTAACAGACTCTATGTTAATGGTGTAATTGAAAACTGTCAATAAGTTTTCTGAAATAATTTGATAAAAAATTTCATGAAGATGAAAATTATTTCATTTTAAGACAGCACCAATACGGCTGCCTGCTTTTTCGATGTCCTTCTGATCGGCAAACATCGAAAAGCGGAACCAGCCTGCGCCGCACTTTCCAAAGCCTTCGCCCGGTGTACCGATGATCTGTGCCTGTTCAAGCAGACGGTCAAATGTCTCCCAGCCGCTCATCCCGTCCGGACATTTTATCCATATGTACGGAGAATTCCTTCCGCCGAAATACTTCAGACCGGCTTCATCGAGTGCCTTCATGAAGTTCTTTGCATTCATGCGGTAAACGGAAAGCAGCTCCTGAACTTCTTTCTGTCCCCGGTCGCTGAATACCGCAAGCGCGCCGTGCTGCACGATGAAGGACACACCGTTGGTCCTTGTTGTGCGGTTGCGCACCCACATCGCATTCAGGTTCATGTCATCGCGCACCAGTTCTTCGGGAATTACCGTATAGCCGCATCTGGTGCCGGTGAACCCGGCAGTCTTGGAAAGAGAACTTATCTCGATCGCGCAGGTCTTTGCACCTTTGATCTCATAGATGCTGCGGGGGATATCCGCTTCGCTAATAAATGCCTCGTATGCTGCGTCAAACAGAATGACGGATCCGGTCTGATTCGCATAGTCCACCCATTGTTTCAGAAGGTCTCTTGTAAAAACCGCTCCGGTTGGATTGTTCGGCGAGCAGATGTAGATCAGTGCCTGAAAGGACTCCTGCGGCGGCGGGGGCGTGAAGCCGTTTGCGTCCGAGGCATCCATATAATGGATCATTCTTCCGTCCATCACATTGGCATCAGCGTAAGCAGGATAGGCCGGTTCCATGAGGATCACTTCCAGACTGCGTTCAAAGAGGTGCAGGATATCGCCGAGCTCATCGCTGGCACCGCTGGAAACAAATACTTCGCTGTCCTTCAGAATGACATTGCGCTGTCTGTAATATCCTGCAATCGCGCTTCTTAACGGAGCGTATCCGCACTCGGACATATATCCGTGAAAGGTATCGGACCTGCTCTGCATATCGACCGCCTCATGAAGTGCGGCGATCACGGAAGGGGTCAGAGGCTGTGTCACATCCCCGATGCCGAGACGCAGCAAATGTTGCTCCGGGTGAAGCGCAGAATATGCGTTCACACGCTCTGCGATATTTGCGAAGAGATATGAATTCTTCAGCTTTCCGTAATTGAGATTTACTGCCGGCATCATTCAGCTCCTTCCATGGTGATTTCCGCTTCAAAGACAAATTCCGCAGGTCCCTTCATCCATACGGTTCCGTCTTCATAGACTGTGATTTCCAGTTCTCCTCCGTCCAGTTCAACAATGACAGGCTGTGCATACACGCAGAATCCGGCATTCACTGCGGCCGCTGCACTGGCACAGGCGCCGGTCCCGCAGGCCATCGTGACACCGCTGCCGCGTTCCCAGACCCGCATGCGGATCCGGTTTTCTGCTTTGACCTGCACGAATTCCGCGTTGACACCGCCCGGAAAGAGGGGATGATGCTCGATTCTGGAGCCGATCTGTTCCGGGAGGCAGAGACCTGCTTCCGCAACAAACATCACCGCATGGGGATTGCCGGTCGATACCGGGATCAGGGATAATACAGTGCCGTCCAGTTCAATTTTCTCCGGTTCTGAGACGATCACGGTTCCCATGTTCACAGAGACTGAAGTCACACGGCTGCCTTCACAGTGAAGGCGCAGCTCACGTATGCCGGACAGTGTTTCGATCCGCAGTTCCGTTTTATCGGTAAAGCCTTTTTCATATACATACTTTCCGACGCACCGGATGCCGTTGCCGCACATCCTGGCTTCGCTTCCGTCAGCATTGAAGATTCGCATGCGGAAATCAGCAGTCTCTGATTCAGAGATATAGATGAGACCGTCGGATCCGATTCCGAAGTGGCGGTCAGACAGTCTTACTGCCAGTTTTTCAACATCTGCCGGCAGTTCACCGAAGAAGTAAAGATAATCGTTCCCGATTCCCTGCATTTTTGTGATATGCATGATTTACACCCCGCTTTCTCCGTAGTTGGACAGTACACGCGCGGACGGATCATTCACCGCGCATCCTTCCCAGTTCCTGTTAGGCATCCAGAAATCCGCGATCATCTCCGCATTTCCCGGATAATATTTTTCAAACAGTTCACGGTACAGGAGACTTTCTTTTGTAAACGGCGGGCAGTAGGCATACTGCCTGCGTTTCGCCTCGAATTCTGCATCTGTGTATGTTTCTTCCGCGTATGCTCTTATGTCATCGACCATGGAATGGCCGACCGCATCAGAGAAGGCTGCTTTCTGCCGCCAGAGGATCTCATCCGGCAGTATGTGATCTTCCGCGAATGCCTTTCGAAGCAGGTATTTGCCCATATTGTGACGGTTCATTTTGAGTACCGGATCGATACTCATGGCATAACGTACAAACTTCAGATCGCCGAAGGGGACTCTTGCTTCAAGCGAGTTGACGGAGATGCATCGGTCAGCCCGCAGCACATCATACATGTGGAGTTCGCGTATGCGCTTCTCCGCTTCTTTCTGAAACTCCTCCGCATTCGGCGCGAAGTCGGTATATTTGTACCCGAACAGCTCATCCGAGATCTCACCGGTAAGCAGGACCCGGATATCGGTATGTTCATGGATGTATTTGCAGACAAGATACATGCCTACGGAAGCACGGACGGTGGTGATGTCCCATGTTCCGAGCAGGTGTACCACGTCCTCAATAGAATCGATGACATCCTGTTTTGAAATGATGACTTCGGTGTGTTCGCTGCCGATATAGCATGCGACTTTCTTTGCATATTTGAGGTCGATCGCATCAACATCCATTCCGATGGCAAATGTGCGTATCGGATGATCCGTCATCTTCTGCGCGATGGCGCACACCAGCGAGGAATCGAGACCGCCGGACAGCAGGAAGCCGACCGGGGCATCCGCATCAAGTCGTTTCTTCACCCCGTCGATCAGCAAACGGCGGAGCTTTGCACAGACTGCGTCTTCATCCTTCATCGTGAACTGCACGACTTCCGAAGGATCGTAATACCGTACGAATCCTTCTTTCGGCGTCCAGTAATGTCCGGGAGGGAAGGGGGATATTTTCTGACAAAGGTCCGTCAGGTTTTTCGGTTCGCTCGCAAAAGCCACGGAACCATCTTCCAGTGTTCCGTAATACAGCGGCCGGATGCCGATCGGATCGCGCGCAGCGATCACCATATCCTCTTTATGGTCGTAAAGGATCATCGCAAACTCGGCGTCCAGCGTCTTGAAGAGGTCCAGACCGTATTCGTAATATAATGGGAGAATGATCTCGCAGTCGGAACCGCTGATGAGGGGATACTCCTCCAGGAGACGTTTCCGGATCGGCCGGAAACCGTACAGTTCCCCGTTGCATACTGCATAATCGCCGTTCATCTCAAATGGCTGCATTCCTTTTTCATCAAGTCCCATAATGGCAAGCCTGTGGAATCCCATCCAGCCTCCGGGGATACTGATAAGCCGGCTCATATCGGGACCGCGTGAAATTGTTTCATCAAAGCATTTCCGGATAACGTCTTCCGAAAGATTCTGAGACAGTACTGTAAATATGGAACACATAAAATGGCACCTCCGTTGTGACGGCAATCATCCTGTGATTTCAGGACGAAGGCCGCCTCTCCGTGGTGCCACCTGACTTGCTTCTCAAAAAGGGTTCCAGCAAACCCATGCGGGGATAACGTGCCGCTATCACGCCTTCCTTACTTAGCGCCTTTGCTGTTCGGGTCGGACTTGGAAGTGTTTTTCCTTTCTGCCTGTCATACGGGATTCCCATCAATTGCCCGCTCTCTTGGATGACACATTCAGAAGTACTCCTCTTCCGCATCGCTTTGTTCTGATTATGTTTGAAGATTAATGCAGAAATCCAAATTCGTCAATAACTTTTTCAATAGTTTTCAGAAAATAGTGTCAAAATTTTCATTGCGTATGAAAATGTTTCAAAGTTGTCAAATTGCGCTTGACACCACATTAACAAAACGTATAATGGTTCACATAAGGCAAGGGTGCCCGGAGTTTCTGAACTCACGGACGCCCCTTTTCTTTTATCAGAAGGAAGCGGGCAAAACGTAGATCACTGCAGAAAAAGGCAAAGGTGTCTTTTGTACTCAAGAAAAAAGAGCCTTTGTCTTTCTTTGTTATTCATGGATAAAGGGGGCTGTGAAACAAACGGAAGATTCATATCTGTGTCAAAGGCTGAAACTGATGAAAGGGGTAAAGATTATGACTGTAGAATTCTGGTTTTTGATCGGTGCTGCACTGGTGTTCTGGATGCAGGCAGGATTTGCGATGGTGGAGACAGGCTTCACCCGAGCTAAAAATGCCGGCAACATTATCATGAAGAACCTGATGGACTTCTGTATCGGCACAGTTGTGTTCTCACTGCTTGGCTACACTCTGATGATGGGTGAAGATACCTTCTTCGGCCTCATCGGTATCCCAAATCTGGATCTGTTTACACACTTTGGAGAATTCATCGCATCTCCTGCGGATGGATTCACGGACGCAAGTTATTTTGTATTCAACCTTGTCTTCTGCGCTACCACCGCGACCATTGTCTCCGGTGCGATGGCGGAACGGACTAAATTCTCTGCCTACTGTGTTTACTCGGCGGTGATCAGCCTGCTGATCTACCCGATTGAGGCACACTGGATCTGGGGCGGCGGCTGGCTCAGCCAGCTCGGCTTCCATGATTATGCCGGTTCCTGTGCGATTCACATGGTCGGAGGTATCGCCGCGCTGATCGGCGCTGCAGTACTCGGCCCGCGCATCGGCAAATATGTTACAGACAAAGAAGGAAGAGTCACCAAGGTCAATGCAATTCCCGGACATTCTATCCCGCTCGGTGCACTTGGTGTATTCATTCTCTGGCTCGGCTGGTACGGCTTCAACGGCGCCGCTGCCACAACGCCTTCGGAACTTTCTTCGATCTTTCTGACCACAACGATCGCACCTTCTGTCGCAACATGTACAACGATGCTCTATACCTGGGTGAAAAACGGGAAGCCGGATGTTTCGATGTGTCTGAACGCTTCACTTGCAGGCCTTGTTGCAGTTACTGCAGGCTGTGACGCCTTTGACGCAGTCGGAGCGTCCATTGTCGGTATCGTTGCGGGAATTCTTGTTGTTGAGGTCGTTGAGGTACTCGATCTCAAACTCCATATTGATGATCCGGTCGGTGCGGTCGCTGTGCATTGCGCAAACGGTATCTGGGGAACGATTGCGGTCGGCCTGCTCGCAAATCCGGCTGCTCCAGCAGGTCTTTCCGGACTGCTGTATACCGGCAGCTTCACACAATTCGGACTTCAGCTGCTTGGTTTTGTGACAGTAGCCTTATGGGCATCAGTTACGATGGTGGGATTCTTCCTGCTGCTGAAGAAACTGAACTTTCTGAGGGCAGATGCTGAAGATGAGCTTATCGGTCTTGATATTACAGAACACGGTCTGCCAAGTGCATATGCAGATTTTATGCCTGCAGTTGACAAGTACTCCGATTTCAGTTCGGGTGAACCGGTTACCGCAGTGACCGGAACCGTACCTGCAGCAGAGGCAGTGCCGGTAAAACAGGAGCCTAAGTTCGATGGACATAAATTCACAAAAATTGAAATCGTCTTTAAGGAAGAAAGACTCTATGCTCTTAAGGAAGCCATGAGTAAGCTTGGCATTACCGGTATGACGGTATCTCATGTTATGGGTTACGGGACGCAGAAAGGACATACCGAGTACTATCGCGGTGTTGCGGTCGAGACTGATCTTCGTCCGAAAGTGCAGGTGGATATTGTCGTATCCGCAATTCCGGTACGTGATGTCATTGAAACCGCCAAGAAGGTACTCTATACCGGTCATATCGGTGACGGCAAGATCTTTGTATATGATGTTGAGAATGTTATAAAAGTCCGTACCGGTGAAGAGGGGTTTGATGCCCTGCAGGGTGTGGAATAAAAAAAGAGATGTGAAGTTGCCTGATCCGCATACAGAATTTAAAGCGTATGCGGATCTTGCAGATTTTATACACAGGAGGAAGGCGATGAGTATTCATGAAGACTGCGGTGTATTCGGGGTTATGGCAGATCATCCGTTCCGCGCAGCGGAGTACTGCTATTACGGGCTGTATGCTCTGCAGCACAGAGGACAGGAAAGCTGCGGGATATTGATCAACGATGATGGTTTGTTTGTTTCTCACAAGGATCTTGGTCTTGTCAGTGAAGTATTTTCCAAAGAGGTTCTTTCTTCCTTTCCGAAAGGAAGAATGGCAGTAGCCCACACCCGATATGGAACGACCGGCGGCACAAACCGGCGAAACTGCCAGCCGATTGAAGTTAACCATCAGAAAGGTCATATGGCGATTGCTCATAACGGAAATCTGTCCAACGCAGGACAGCTGCGCTCCATGCTGGAACTCTCCGGCGCAATCTTTCACACCACAAGCGATACAGAAATTATCGCTTATATCGTCACAAAAGAGCGGCTTTCTGCGCCTTCTATCGAGGAGGCGCTAAGCCGGGCAATGAATACCATGGAAGGAGCTTATTCCCTGATCCTGATCAGCCCGCAGAAGCTGATCTGCGCAAGAGACCCGCATGGGTTCCGTCCGTTATGTTACGGAAAAACCGAAGACGGCATTTATGTCGCAGCATCGGAGAGTTGTGCTTTGTCTGCTGTCGGCGCGAATTTCATCCGGGACGTTGAACCGGGAGAGATTCTGATTTTTACACCGGAAGGCGTTGTGTCACGGCGAGAGCACTGTAATAAAAAAGATAAGAAGTTATGTATCTTTGAATATATTTATTTTGCACGGCCGGATTCCGTCATCGACGGAAAGTCGGTACATGAATCACGCATCAGGGCCGGAGAGATCCTTGCGGAGGAACACCCGGTTGATGCAGATTTTGTCATTGGAGTTCCCGATTCCGGACTGGATGCCGCACTTGGTTACAGCCGCGTTTCCGGGATTCCCTACAGCATTGGACTGATCAAAAACAAATATATCGGCAGAACCTTCATCTCCCCGGGAGACCGGCTCAACCAGGTAAATATCAAATTATCCGCGATCGGACATGCCGTAAAAGATAAACGAATTGTTCTGATCGATGATTCGATCGTACGCGGAACAACCAGCGGACGCATTATTTCGCTTTTACGAAATGCCGGTGCGAAGGAAATCCATTTTCGCGTCTCCGCTCCTCCTTTTCTGCATCCGTGTTATTACGGTACCGACATTGAATCTTCTGAACATCTGATCGCATGTCATCATTCGCAGCATGAAATTGCCGAAATGATTGGTGCAGATTCACTTGGCTTTCTTCCGCTCAGCCGGCTGGGTGAACTTGCCGGAACACACCATTACTGCAAAGCCTGCTTTGACGGCATATATCCCACCTCAGTTCCGAAGGCTGTCGGAAAGAACCGGTTCGAGCAGCGCCTGCCCGGGTGATCCGTCACACATTCCCGAAGTGTTTCCGGTAATATCGCCTGGATACTCTGCGTATATATTGCAGATTCAGAGAATAATCACAACACTTTTTTGCGGCATTAGGCAGGAAATATACCCGATGGATAGGTTGGTATAGGATAGTAGATGATTCAGGAGAAGACTATTTATACCCTGCTTCAAAATTTGAAATTGTTAAGAAATAATACTCTTCGGAGTGTTTGTATTATGTGGGATCCACCATGTGAAATGACCGGTAAACAGCCGGTCTTTTTTGTTGTTATACATTAAGATGGAAGGTAAACAGATAGACCGTCTGTCAGAAAACAGATACAATGTTGCATAAGAAGAAACTGTATCGGTTAGAGGAGTTCTGTATGACTGCAATAAAGAAAAGAACCGGCTTCAATCCGTTTGTGATGATGATCGTGACACACATCATACTCGTTCTGCTGTATCTTCCGGGAACGAGAGCCGGATATGACAAGAATATCGTTTTTACGCTGTTCTGTGCTGCATTGACCTGTTATGAAGTGCATTACTGCCGTACAGACACAAAACATGAAATATTCTGGATCGTTTTCCTGCTCCTGAATGCGGCAGCGATATTCGTGATGGTGAATGCGTCCGTGAATACGGATTATATCGCGCCGTGGTGGCAGTATGTCCTGCTGTTCCTGGGCATGCCTGCCATTCTGACAGTCGATCTGATCTATCATTTCATCCCCTTATTCTGGGTGATGGCGATCCTGTCCGCCGGTGTCATTGCGGCACTGCTCGTGATCACGGTCAGACGGCTTTATGAGAAGAAAGCAGTCAGATAGTTTAAGGTCTTCCGATATATCTTTACAACTGATTGGAATGATGTAATATATTCTCAGTACGAGGGAGTAACGGGCTTAGCCTGGCAGACCGACAGCACGGAGAGATCCCGGTCTGCCATGAAACAGTGAGACTCATACAGCAGGATTCACTGTGTTAAGACCCGGGTCATATAAAAAACGATCAGACACAGTGAATGCTGTGCCTGTTTTGTTAAGGAGATGATGAAAATGCTGAAAGTAGAACATGTCACAAAGAAATACGGTAAAACTGTCGCATGCAGTGATCTGACATTTACCCTGGATGCGGGAAGCGTAACCGTCCTGCTCGGACCGAACGGTGCGGGCAAGAGTACGATCATGAAATCCATTATCGGATTTCTGCGCTATGAAGGCGAGATCACCGTTGACGGATATGAGAATACGACACCGGAAGCGAGAAGGCTGATGGGATACATTCCGGAGCTGCCTTCCCTGTATCCGAACCTGACCGTCAATGAACATATGGAATTTCTTGCCAGGGCATACCGGCTGAAAAATTATAAGGAACGGATCGATGCTTTGTTTGACCGTTTTGAACTGAGTGATAAAAAGAAGAAATTCGGAGATGAGCTTTCCAAGGGTATGCAGCAGAAACTCAACATATGCATGGGCCTGTTTACGCAGCCTGACCTGCTTCTGCTGGATGAGCCGATGATCGGTCTGGACCCGCATGCTATCAAGGAACTGAAAGGGACCATTGAGGAAATGCGTGATGCCGGCAATACACTGCTCGTATCCACGCATATCATCGACAGTGTGGATATGCTGTGGGACAGATGCCTGATCATGCAGGGAGGAAAGATCGTAGCGGATATCACAAAAGAAGAGCTGGATGCGGACGGTAGGACGCTGGAAGAATATTTCTTTGCGGTAACGGAAGGCATCGATCCTGAAGCGATGAATGAAGAGGAGAATGCGCAGTCATGAAGATGTTTCTGTATTACAGTCTGCATTCCGTCTGGAACCAGATCCGCAAACTCATGAAGACATGGGTGCTGATCCTGATCCTGGTATGCGGGCTGGTCGGCGGACTGGTCGGTCTAGGTGCTGCCACGCTGGAAGAAGCCGCATCTCCGGAAACGGAAGTGATCGAAGATATCGCGGAAGAAGAAATCACCGCGGAGATCGACCTGAATATTGATACACTGCAGCTGACAGAACTGATTTCGGGCGGTGTCATCCTCGCGGTATTTGCGTTTTCGGCGCTGAGCGCGGAAAAGAGCGGCAGTAAGATCTTCCTGCCGGCAGATGTGAATCTGCTGTTTTCCTCACCTCTGCGGCCGCAGTCAGTACTGATGTTCCGTCTTGGAACACAGCTGGGCATGGCGGTGTTCGGGTCATTGTATCTCTTGTTCCAGATACCGAACCTGACCATGAACCTGGGACTTCCGCTTGCCGGTGTGCTGGCGATCATGGCCGCATGGGTCATGACGCTTATCATCGGGAAACTGATCCAGATCCTGGTCTATGTGCTGTGTTCATCGGACACCAGCCTGCGGAAAAAGATTCCGTACGGTGTATATGGGTTTCTCGCGCTGATCCTGGCAGTATTCATCATCTGGCAGAGAACACACTCTGCCGGTGTATATGACGCGGCACAGATGTTTTTCAACGGAAAGTATTCTTCGTGGATCCCGTTCTGGGGATGGGTGAAAGGCTTTATCGGCGGTGCTCTCAGAGGACAGCTGGGAACGACGCTTCTGTTCCTGGCGCTGGTCCTTGCGGGCAGTGCGGCACTGATCGTACTGATCTACCGTATCAAAGCGGATTTCTATGAGGATGCGATGATGCGTTCCGAGGAAGTCGCGGAGCTGATGAACCGCATGCAGGAGAACCGTAACGGCCTGTTCGGAATACGGACGAAAAAGTTCAGTGATAAAACAAAACGGGAAAGTCTGGACAGGGGATACGG
>CACZPD010000072.1 GCA_902782955.1 uncultured Erysipelotrichaceae bacterium | reverse complement strand
GAGGATTATATGACTTCTCTGGATGTCGAGCAGAAAGCATGGGAGCGATTCCGGAACCGGGATACAGGCAGGATCCGTGAGATTTGGATGCGGGAAAGATATGGCAATAAAACACAGAAGGACGATGAGATCCGTTCTTTATTCAGGAACTTTAAGAAAGCTGTTACCCGGCAGCAGTCATAAAACAGGCAGGTGATTATATATGTGGAACAAAGAAACAATTCATGCGGCAGTAAACGGCCAGAGAGCGTATTTTGAAAGCGGACAGACACTGGATATTTCCTGGCGGAAAGAACAGCTGGTGCGCCTGAAAATGAGCATGCTCGCATATGAAGAAGAGATCGAGAAGGCATTGGAAACCGATCTGGGCAGAACGGCGACAGAAGGGTATCTTACGGACATCGGTCCGTCGATCGTTGAAATCAACGAAGCCCTGCATCATCTGAAAAAATGGTCCCGTCCTGAGGTTCATTACAGCGGTGCAGCATGTTTTCCGAGCATGATCACAAAAGTGTATAAGATGCCTTATGGTACATGTCTGATCATCAGCCCGTTCAATTTCCCGTTTCTCCTGACATTCGGTGTTCTTGCCGCGTCCATAGCGGCAGGGAATACAGCTGTGATCAAACCGAGTTCCAAATCGTCAGCGAGCACTGCCGTAATTGAAAAGATCATAGAAAATACCTTTCCTGCTGAATATTGTACGGTAATCAGCGGCGGGCATGACATTGCAGATCTGTGTCTCAAAGAACGCTTTGACAAGATCTTTTATACAGGATCACCCAAAGTCGGCAGACATGTCATGGCATGCGCGGCAGAAAACCTCACGCCCGTAGGCCTGGAACTTGGCGGTGAAACAGGAAACTGGTGTATTGTCCGGAAGGACGCTGACATAAAAGACGCAGCAAGGAAGATCGCGTTCTTCAAGCTCCTGAATGCAGGACAGATCTGTATCAATATCAACCAGGTAGCCGTAGCGGAAGAGGTCGCCGACCGGTTTATTGAGGAACTGAAAAAAGAGTTTACCCGCCAGATCGGCAATGCGGTAAACAATCCGGAATACCCGAAACTGATCTCTGAAGCGGCTTATGGCAGATGTTCCTATGAAGCGGAACAATACCGCGGCAGGATCGTATACGGAGGATACGGAAACAGGGATACGCTGAAATACGCGCCAACCATCCTGTATCCCGTCAGCATAGATGAGCCTGTCGTCAGGCATGAACTGTTCTCACCGCTTCTTCCGGTCGTGCCATATAAGGATGAGGAGATTTCGGACCTGCTCGGTACGATCGCCGGCAGGGAACACGGCCTTGCGCTGTATCTGTTTACGAAAGACCGTAAATGGGCGGAATCCGTCATGTCTTCGCAGCAGTACGGAGGAGGCTGTGTCAATGAAGTCTGCAATCATCTGATGGTAAAAGGTGTCCCGTTCAACGGTACAGGTCATTCCGGTATGGGCGCTTATCACGGCGAATGGGGTTTCCGGGAATTCACGCATCCTTCGACAGTACTGTACGGCAGCAGGTTCTTCAACCTTCCGCTGCGGGAACATCCCTATTCCGGTAAAAATGCGGAATACAAAATGAAACTGCTCCGCCTGTTTGAAAGATAATATCTTCGGATAAAAGGGGAGTGTATATTCCCGCCTGCCTGGTTTCCTGTCGGTTTCCCGCTTTGCCGGAATCAGAATTGCATCAGCGGGCAAATCTGATCATTCAGCAATTCATCTCATAATCAGCAATACATCCGGTGATTTATGCTTTGCTGTAAAACCGGTCGTCCTGAAAAAGAAAAGTGAGCTCCCGGCAGGGGGGAGTCTGCGAAAGACACAGATTATCCTCTCCGCCGGGTGAATAATTGGCACAAATAAAAATCGCATAACATACATTATGCGAAATAACGCATATATAAAGGCCGGGGGAGATAAATCCCGAGAAATGCCATTTTTCGACTGTTTCTTGAGACCGGCCTTTTATTATTCCTATATGTATCTCATTGATTTATTGTATTCATTATTGATTGGCGTTTGCTGATAGTTTCTTTTTCTTATATCAGTGCTTCGGTCATATATTTATATATTTACTCAGATGCTATATTGTGACATATTCATATATCATTCATTGAAGCTTTAAGAAGCCGACCCGATGAGAGCGATTTACTATCCTCATCATGGACAAATCCCCAATGCCGATTCGTTTCATGACACCTGACTCGGCTGATAAATCGCTGCTGTTATTGATATGCACATGCATATTTCACACATAGCATTTATATGTCAGTGTTTTACACACCGATCCAGCGCCGCTGAACGGCATCGTGAATTATTGATGAGTTTTATGGCCTGAAAACATTTCACGGTCCGGTCAACAGAATTTTACGGATAATGCAATTAATATGGTATTCCGTTATGAATGTTAATCCGCTGAATTGATACATGTAAGATGGATACTTGCTGCTATTTGTGAAAAATGTCACAAATATAAACTTCCTCTATGTTGTTTAATTGCATATCAAACTTTTCTTTATTTTATCTGTCAGGAGTCTCGATAACATTAAATGACATATCTCTGTATCTTTTACTGACAGAACCCCTCCGGTTTTTTTTCTTTGTTCAAAGCCGAATATATCTCTCCCCTCTCCGTGAAGAATAATCACTATTCATTTGCCTTTATCAAAAAAAACACTTCATTTCTGAAGTGTTTGTACGAAGTTCTTTATTTAACCAGATCTTTCAGGCTTTTGCTGGCCTTGAAACTCGGGACCCGTGAACATGCAATTTCAATCGGTTCCTTAGTCTGCGGGTTGACACCTGTTCTGGAAGCCCTTGTGCGGACTTCGAATTTTCCGAATCCGGTAATTTCGACTTTACCGTCTTTTTTTAATGTTTCGGCAATCTCGTCAAATACCAGATCGACGATCTCAGCAGATTCTTTTTTTGTCAGGTTATGCTTTTCAGCGATCGTAACCGTTAAACTCTTCTTATTCAATAGATCCATAAAAAACCTCCATATGTTGGCTATTTTACAATAGATTATTTACAGATTCAATCATGAAATTCGAAGACTTTTGTTTCAGTTGTTAAGAAGACTGAGGAGATCCGGAAGAATCTGCTTCAGTTTTTCTTCTGTCAGATTCTTTACTCCGGCTGCGCAGGAATGGCCTCCGCCGCCGTAGAACTGGGCTACCGTATTGACCGGAGCAGTTTTAGACCTGAGGGATCCGTCATATACGACCATACCGTCATTGTCTTTTGCTGTAAACATTGCCCAGATTTCAAATTCTTTGACATGTCCCAGTTCACCGATGAAATTCCTTGCTTCAGAACCGTTGATACCCCATTTTTCCTGATCTTCCAGGGAAAGAATGAAATAAGCGAGTTTATTATCAATGGTTTTCACACCGGAGCGGATAAAATTCGCAAATGCGTATTCTTTCAGGCTGACGTCAAACAGATAGCGGTTGATTTCAGGAATATTGATACCTGTCTGTGCCAGATATGCTGCTGCCATAAGAGATGACGGAGTTGTATTGCCTGTCATAAAGCACAACGTATCTGTCAGAAGTCCCTGGTACAGGTATTCAGCTGTTTCTTTGGATACTGTCTTATCTTTTGCTGATTTCATGAATTCCGCAAGGATCTCACATACAGCAGCCGCCTTATCATTGACCTCATTATCGTCTGCATACGGATACAGATCCGGATGATGATCGATCTTCAGCACATGCGCAGCCATGGAATAACGCTGATCATCCACACGGTCAGGTGTGTTGGTATCCACTATGACTGCCAGACTGTTTTGAATCACTTCATCGTCAGCGGAGTCCAGAGCAGGAAACCTGCCCTGGAACGAAGCTTCCGTACCCAGGGCATATACCTTCTTTTCAGGATAATTGTCATTGATCCACTGCTTCAGACCGAACTGTGATCCGCTGGCGTCGCAGTCAGGTCTCTGATGCCGGAAAATCGTAATGGTATCGTATTCCTCGATCAGCTGCAGGATTCTGTTATAGTTCATTCGATTCCCAGAAGACGGACAGTATCTCTGGCGATAACGAGTTCTTCGTTTGTCGGGATGACCCATACAGCGATCTTGCTGTCAGGTTTGGAGATCAGGCATTCCTTGCCGCGGATCGTCTTATTCAGATCATAATCGATGGAAAGACCCATACCGGGTGTGAGTGCCTTAAGGATTCTTTCACGCATATGTCCGTCATTCTCGCCGAGGCCTGCTGTGAATACCATAGCGTCGACGTGACCCAGCTGCATATAATATCCGCCGATGACATTGACAACACGGTTCGTATACAGATCAACTGTCAGTTTTGCACGCGGATCGCCCTTTTCGAGAGCGCTCTGGATATCACGCGCATCGGAGCTGATGCCGGAAACACCCAGCATACCGGAACGCTTGTTCAGGAATGTGTCCATTTCATCCGGTGTGCATTCCAGCTTTTTCATCATGTAGAATACGACAGTCGGATCAATGTCACCGGAACGTGTTCCCATCATGATGCCGCCGAGCGGTGTCAGACCCATGGATGTGTTGATGCACTTGCCGTCACGGATCGCTGTAATGGATGCGCCGTTTCCAAGGTGGCATGTGATCATGTTCATGGTCTTTTCATCTTTGCCCATGAGTTCAGCAGCACGCTTGTTTACATACTGATGGCTTGTGCCGTGGGCGCCGTAACGGCGGATCTTGTACTGTGTATACCAGTCATACGGTACCGGGAACAGATAGGATTCCGGCCCCATGGACTGATGGAATGCTGTATCGAATACGAATACATGTCCGATCTGCGGCAGAGCTTCCTTGAATGCCTTATAGCATACAAGATGCGCAAAGTTATGCAGCGGAGCGAGTTCGCACAGTTCATCAACCTTGCTGACTACATCATCATCAACAACTACGGATTCACTGAAGTATGCGCCGCCCTGGACGATTCTGTGTCCGGCGCCTTTGATTTCATCAAGTGTTTCAACGATTCCTTCATCAACAAGTGCGTTCAGAAGAATATCAACTGCTTTTTTGTGATCCGGAATCGGCAGGATCTGTTCTTTCTTTTCACCGTTTACCTTGATGGAAAAAGCACCCATATCCTGGCCGATACGTTCTGCCTGACCGGAAGTCAGCACGGTCTCGCTCGGCATGTCAAACAGCTGGAACTTCAGGGATGATGAACCGGAATTCACTGAGATAACTTTAGTCATTATGTTTCCTCCTCATTTTCAATCTCGATGCATTCTTTTATATACTCTCTTATATCGTCCGTAAGAGACGGACTCTGCAGGATCTTCTGATAAACGGCATTCCGTTTCTGAAACTGCGCATAACAATGCAGTTTTTCCTCATAGTACAGGAGATCCTTCCTGCTACGATTAATCATATCATAAACAGCGCTCCGTGTAATATTGCAGATGTCCCGGATCTCCTGCAGAGAATAGTCTTCTTCATAGTAATATCTGCAGATCTCCTGCTGCTTTTCCGTAAGCAGATCTCCATAGAAATCAAACAGATTATTCATGAAAACCTTATCCAGCATGATCCAGTCCTTCGGAGATGCTGTATAAATAACTGTCCAGATCGAAAGGACGAAGGTCTCTTTCCTTTTCGCCAAGTCCGATAAACAGGACCGGCAGATGGAGTTTATGCTTGATCGCGAGAACGATGCCGCCTTTGGCAGTGCCGTCCATCTTGGTCAGGATAATGCCTGTAAGCTTGGTGGATTCCGCGAAGATTCTGGCCTGTGCAAGACCGTTCTGGCCGGTCGTCGCGTCTAAAACGAGCCATGTATTGTGCGGTGCGCCTTCGATCTCTTTGCCGGCTACACGGTTCATTTTGGTCAGTTCATCCATCAGTGTGACTTTATTCTGCAGACGGCCTGCCGTATCACAGATCAGGACATCGATATTGTTTTCCTTCGCGTAGCGGCATCCGTCAACGATTGCAGCACTCGGATCCCCGTTTTCCCTGCCTTTGATGCACGGAACATCAAGTTTTTCACCCCATTTGGCGAGCTGTTCGATCGCCCCGGCGCGGAATGTATCGGCAGCCACAAAGGCTACTTTCTTCTGGTAGAACTGGTACATGAAGGCCAGCTTGGCGGCTGTTGTTGTCTTTCCGCTGCCGTTGACCCCTTCCAGAAGGATCACAGTCGGTCCGTCCTGGTTGTATGTGATCTCCTGATCGGGAACTTCTTCATAGATCTCCTTCATGATCTCCATCAGGAAGTTCATAGCCCAGCGGAATGTGACGGACGGATATTCCTCACATTTCTGCTTCAGTTTTTCACAGATCAGGTCAGCTGTTTCAATGCCTACATCACTTTCCAGAAGGATGATCGTCAGCTGTTCAAGGAAGTCATCATCCACGCCGTGGAATTCATACTGCATCTCATTCAGCTGGTCGCTGAATGTCTGCTTGGCTTTCTGAAACCCGCTCAGGTATACTGCCTTATCTTCTTTTTTGCTGAATTTTTCTTTCAGTTTTGATAAAAAACTCATACTCATGCCTCCGTGCCGACAGGATCAGCCATGCCGATCGCTTCGGTCAGCTCAACTTTCAGCATCTGGCTGACGCCCTGATGCTGCATGGTAACGCCGTAAAGAACATCTGTATTCTGCATGGTTCCCGGGCGGTGCGTTACAACGATGAACTGCGTCTGGTCGGTGTATTTGTGCAGATACTGCGCAAACCGTTCCACGTTGCCCGGATCCAGTGCTGCTTCAACCTCATCAAGGATGACGAGCGGTACCGGTTTGACTTTCAGGATCGCAAACAGCACGCACAGGGCGATCAAGCTCTTTTCGCCGCCGGAGAACAGCAGGTTGTTCTGTACTGCCTTGCCGGGCGGCTGCGCATCGATGTCGATGCCGGTATTCAGGATATCATCCGGATCCTGCAGGAACAGGCGTGCTTTGCCGCCGCCGTACAGGTTGCGGAAGATCTCATTAAATTCATGATTGATCTTGTCAAACATCTCCCGGAACTGTTTCTTCATGACGGTATCCATTTCATCAATGGCCGCAAGTATCTTGTCCCTGCTCAG
>CACZPD010000071.1 GCA_902782955.1 uncultured Erysipelotrichaceae bacterium | reverse complement strand
GCCGATGGTGAAATGCTCGAAAAAGTGCATAAAATCAAGGATTTTTACGAGTTCAACTTTTGTAGCAACACTATAGTCTCGATGTGCTTCGTAAAAGGAAACTGATCCACCGGTATAATAACCTTTGCGCGGTACCCGGCTTTTTTCATCTGTTCTATGTCTCTTTTCTGTGTTTCGGGATTGCAGGAAATATATATGATCTTTTTTGGATGAAGTGTGCAGAGCGACTGCACCGTTTTCAGAGACAGGCCGCTTCGCGGCGGATCCAGAAAGACCACGTCCGGTGTTTCCTGCATTTTCATCATGAATAATTCCGCATCCTCCGCATAAAAAGATACATTTTTGATCATATTGTTCCGGGCATTCTGCACCGCATCACGCACTGCCGTCCTGTTCAGTTCCACGCCTGTCACATGCCCGCATTTTTCTGCCGCAAGCAGCGAGATCGTACCGATGCCGCAGTAAACATCCAGAACCGAATCATCTTTTCTGAGATCTGCGAGACCGATCGCGGTCTGATACAGCTTTTCCGTCATGACGGGATTGACCTGGTAGAACGAACGGGAGGAGATCCTGAATACGGTATTCCCGATCCTGTCAGTGATGTACCCTTTCCCATACAGCACATCTTCCTTCTCTCCCAGAATCATCGAAGTCTTTTCCCGGTTGTGATTCAGTATGACCGTTCTGATCTGCGGATGCTGAGAGATCAGTTCACGTACGATTGCTTTGGACGAAGGGAGACTCTTCGAGCCGATCACCAGGACCAGGAGGATATCACCTGTATCATGTGACACCCGTATATATGCATGCCGCAGCACGCCCTCACGCGTATCTTCGTTATAGACCGTGATGCCGTACCGTTCCGCGATATCCGCAATACTCTTCAAAACCGCGTTTGCGGATCGATGCTGGATCAGGCATCGGGTATTATCCGTCAGCCTGTGCGTATTTTCCGCATACATGCCGGAATGGATCTTCCCTTTCCGGTCTTTGTAGAACGTTCCGTATACCTTATGCCTGTAATAATACGGATCTTCCATACCGATGATTGGCCGGACATTCTCTTTCGCAAAGAGTTTCCGTACGGCATTTTCTTTTTCTTTCAGTACTTCCGGATACGGTTTTCCGACAGATACACATCCGCCGCACCGGCTCAGATCAGGACATTTTTTCATTTGCTTACTCCTGTTGCCAAAAACGAAGGATCAGGCAGAAACACCCGACCCTTCACAATTACGTATGATCTCAGACGCCGCCGATCGGGATCGAATCATCCATACTGGTCAGCACATCCAGATATTTCTGATAGATTGCTTCATGATTCGGCAGAATATCATCTGTCAGGTCTTTGAACGGATAAAGCTTGACATTTTTGACCAGTGAATCATTGACTTTCACATAATAGGTCCAGATCAGATCTGCCCGTACATTCTCAACGGTTACAGTCACTTCATCCCCTTTGACCTTTTTGACGATATCCATTCCCGCCACAACACCGACGAGGTTTTCTTCTCCCCATTGTGCACAGATCATATTTCCCATCGCGTAGAAACAGATCGTTTTATGATCATTGACCCATTCCATCGGCTCAATGACATGCGGGTGGTTGCCGATGATGATATCACATCCGGCTTCCGACAGTTTGACGGCCAGGTCTTTCTGTTCACTGTTGACACCCATCGAATATTCCGTGCCCCAGTGCATTGCCACGATGACGACATCTGCTTTCTGATCAGCCTCCCTGACCTGTTCCAGCATTTCATCGACTCTTCCGTCATAACAGTTGACCATCCAGGGTCTGTCTGACGGTGCCAGCAGGCCGTTCATGCCGTATGTCCAGGAGAAGAACGCATAAGTGATGCCGTTCATCTCATGAATATTCAGATCCTGCTGGTCTTCTTTACTTACGAATGTTCCGGATGTGACGACATTGTCTTTGCCTTTCCAGTAGGCAATGGAATTCTCAATGCCGGAAGGTCCCTGGTCCAGACAGTGATTATTCGCTGTGGATACCAGGTTGAAACCATATGCCGTCATCTGGTCCGCATATGCGCTCGGTGTATTGAACGTCGGATAACCGTGCGGTCCCCTGTCATCTCCGCCGATGATCGTTTCCTGGTTATAGTATTCCAGATCATATGGTTCTGCCATCTGCCCGACCAGTTCCAGCTGACCGGAAAAATCATATCCGTTCCCGGTATCCGCATCACGCCAGATGGATCCGTGGATCAGGGAATCTCCCGTCGCAAACAGCCTTAATGTATATACTTTTTCCTCCGGTTCCGGCTCCGGGGTGGGTTCCGGTGTTGTTTCCGCTGTCGGTTCCGGTGTCTTCTCTTCTGGTACGGCAGCTGTTTCCTTTTTGCCGAACAGTCCGGTTTTCCAGACGACACCGATCACCAGCAATACAGCCAGAAGTCCCAGAATTGCCTTAACGCCCTTTTTCAGCCTTTTTCTTTTTGCCATAGGTTTTTCCCTCCCTTTCCGTTATTGAGCCGGTTCAAACATCTTATCCATGATATCGTAAAGTTTCAGATATGGTTCCTCGATCATTCCCGTATGATCGCCGAATTCCATGACCTTTGTATTGTCATCATTCATTTTCATTTCCGGCAGACCTTCCCCGTTCGGATCACCTGTACGGATGAAATTCACCCAGAAACGATTCATCATGTCACTGAGCTTTCTGTCACTGTCATCATACAGAGATGAAGTTTCAGGGATGACATGAAAAGCGTATACCAGTTCCCCGCTGTGCCAGCAGGACAGTCTTTTGTTCGTTTTGGAGAACAGATATTCATATACCGAGATCTGGTTCTCCAGAGACAGGCGGTTGAGACAGTAATGGGAATAATTGAAGAATAATGCCCCGTAGATCTCCGCCCAGTATTGATCTGCCTCAGCGTCATTTTCAGCCGGATACAGATCAATGACCTCATCCGTATAAGAGCCGAAAAATGTCTGTATCTTTTCACGGTAGTTTTTCATTTTCGCGTGTCCGAATATGATAAACGGACCGCTTTCCTCCTTGTTGAAGCCATGGAGGATGGCCTTTTCATTATGGATGCCGGTTTTGCGGAGAACATACGGATCATCCGCGAATACATATCCGTCCGGCGTAACATGATGCTGTGTTTCCATTTCACCGGCCAGTTTGTCTGCCGGTATCTTCCTGAGTTCATCAAGTGAACTGCAGTGATATTTTTCTTTCAGTTTGTTTCCGGATTCCAGCGCATCTGTCAAAGATCTGTACGAATGCGGGGGTTCAGGTGACGATATAGTGCTGCTTTCCAGGATCACCCGTTCAAACAGTCCCTCTGCCAGCGGGGATACGCATAAAGCATCCACGCAGACAGCGCCTGCCGATTCCCCGATCAGCGTAACATTGTCCGGATCGCCTCCGAATGACTTGATATTATCGCGCACCCATTCCAGCGCCTTGATCTGATCCAGCAGTCCGAAGTTTCCTGCCGTCCCTTCCTCCGCCAGCATTTCCTCATCTGCCAGGAAGCCGAATACACCGAGACGGTAGCCCATATTCACGACCATCACGCCTTCCTTCGCAAACCCTTCCCCGCTGTAATCCGCGTACCAGGGCTGCCCGGTCTGCAGGGAGCCGCCGTGGATATACACAGCGACCGGGAGATTTTCCGACTCTCCGGCCGGTTTCCAGATATTCAGATAGAGACTGTCCTCGCTGACCGGCGGGATCCGGTTATCGGAAAATGAGATCTTATAATCGTGATATCCAATGATCTGTGCCAGGGAACTGATGACGGGCAGATTTGTTTTCTGCATCGACATCGGCGCGAAATGATCGCAGTCCTTCACGCCTGTCCAGCTTTCCGGATCCTGCGGCTTCCGCCAGCGCAGATCACCGACCGGCGGTTTCGCATACGGGATGCCTGTAAAGATCTCAACAGTATGATCTTTATTATATACACCGCGGACATCTCCTTTTTCCGTATGATAGATATCCGTATATTCCGGATCCTTTTCCGGCACTGCCGCTACGGGTTTTACCTGCGGCCAGCTGAGCCGGATGATCAGGGCAGAAACAGCCGCAAAGCTGATCCATAACAGCAGGACAATGAAAAAGGAACTGCTTATCCTGTTTTTCGCAAAGGCAATAAATGCAGCGATCCAGATCACCCACATGATCCATCCTGCAATGGAATTCTGATTCAGTTCCAGGAATGCGCCTGTCAGCAGGATCATGACCGAAAGGATGATCCAGAAGAATACTTTCATAATGTCACCGTTTTCCGTATGTCAAAATTATAGGAAATCTTTTCCGGGTATTCAACCGGATACACTTCTTGCACTTTCAATGATTTTTCATTACCATGAGGGCATGACACTGAAACAGCAATTACTCTTTTATTTTGCGTGCCGCACCGGTTCCTGTATCTCCGGACCTGTGTTAGCCAAAACATTCCAAACACCGGAAACGGTCATCCGGGAGATCATGGCAGAACTGGCTCAGGATGGTTTTCCGTTCCGCATTTCCGGACAGGGATACTGCTTTGAGGATGATGACACATTGAGCGAAGCCATCATCCGTGCATCCGGTGTTCCGTGTGCGGTTCCGGTATATCTTTTTGATGAGATCGACTCCACAAATCTGTATGCCCGGAAACTGGCTGAAGAAAAAACACCGGCCGGAACACTGGTCATCGCGGATCATCAGAACGCAGGCAGAGGCAGGCGCGGACATACGTTCTATTCCCCTGCCCGTTCGGGACTCTATTTCTCCGCTGTCATCTATCCGGATACCGATGACAGAACGCTGATCTCGCGCATTACCCCGGCTGCCGCTGTTGCGGCCGCTGAAGCGATTGCGGATGTGACCGGTATTGAGCCCGGCATCAAATGGGTCAATGATCTCTATCTGGATGGCCGGAAAATTGCCGGTATCCTGTGTGAAGCCGTCAGACCCGGTGCCGTCATCATCGGCATCGGCATCAACTGCCGGCCTGTACCGCTTCCTGATGAGATCAAAAATATAGCCGGTTCACTTGGCATCGATACACTTTCCCGCTCCGTGCTTGCAGGCGTTTTGTGGGAAAAACTGATGCGGCGCACAGGTGATCTCGCGAATCCGGACCTGATGGAGGAATACCGCAGGCGTTCTGCCGTACTTGGCAAAGAGATCACATTCACGATCAATGACCGGGTATTTACCGGGATGGCGGAAGCCATCAACGATGCCGGAAACCTGATCGTCAAAAAACCGGACGGTGACATCACAGTCCTCCAGTCCGGTGAAATATCGGTGCGTTTTACACAGAAGATCTGAAAAGATCTTTTTTATTTTCCCGCTCCTTTTTGTTCAATGAAATCCGCTGCCGCGGAAGCACCGCCGCAGGAAAGGAAATCCTCCCGCATGATTCCGGCGTTTTCCCTGAGGACAGGATCCTTCAGTGCCCGCAGTATAACTTCCCTGATCTTCTGCGGATCTTTGGCATCTCCTGCTTCCAGCAGTACACCGGCTCCCATTTCCTGCACACGGCGGGCAACAGCGTTCTGTTCCCCGCTCAGCGGGAACAGGACTTCCGGAACACCCATATACAAGCCTTCCGATGCACTGTTCATCCCGCAGTGGGTAACGAAAAGACTGGTTTCAGACAATACTTTCATCTGGTCCACATACGGCTCTGCCTGAATATGGTCCGGAAGTTGTCCCAGTTTTGAAAGATCAAAAGCCATGCCGCAGGAGATCAGTACCCGGACAGGTTCATTCCGCAGGGCTTCGATGCAGTTCCGGTAAAAATCCGGATGATCATTGATGACCGTGCCGAGGGAAATGTAGATGAGCGGTCTGTCCGGATCCTTTTCTGCCGGTTCTGTCTTTTTGACGGAAGGACCGGCAAAGCAGTAATGCGATTCATCAAATGTTTCCGAACATGGCTGGAACCGTTTGGAAGTATAAACGATCGTATCGGTGTCATTCCTGTTCTGTACGATATCCAGCGCGCTTTTGACATGATAACCGAACGGCCGCAGTTTTTTCAGCGATTTGTTCAGTCGGGGCATTCCCAGGACCATATCCGCCAGTTCCCGCGCACTGTATTTCATATACTTTGACGAATACTGGTTAAAGGCAAATGTTGTCGTTGAACAGACCATGGGTATGTCATATTTCTGTGCGGTCAGTTTGCCCCAGAAACAGACGGAGTCCGTCACGATCAGGTCCGGTCTGAATGACTGAACATCTTTCCCCAGCATTTCATCCATCCGCGCAGTTGTCTCAAATGCCTGAATGGACATTTCCGTGGTGGATACCCTGCGTATTCTCCGTTCACTCTCTTCGCTTAACGGGGGCAGATAACTGTCGCACGGAATGAATACCGCGCCGGTATCCTCGATCTTATCCCTGAACTGTTCAAATGAGTAATAGCGTATATTGTGACCCCTGGCTGTCAGTTCGCGGACGACTTCGACCGTCGGGTTGGTATGACCGAATGCCGGGATGCAGAACCACATGATCTTCATTTCTTTCCTCCGAAAATATGTGCAAAGTATTGTGAAAAGGTTTCCTTGGGCGGAATGGCAATTCCATGTTTGGTGTCTCCCAGCAGGATCAGGTTATCGCCCGGTTTGATATCAAACAATTCCCTCGCTTCCTTCGGAATCACGATCTGTCCTTTTGTGCCTACTGTAACGGTCCATGCATACTTACCTTCCGGTTTGCTCATATACATCCTCCTGTTGTTATACAAATCATACTTTTCATACTTCCCGCTGTCAAGAAAACAGATCTTCGCAGATCTGTTTCGTGTTCTTTATTTTTTGAATCCGTCACGCAGGGAAACGCTGCGGTTGAACACCATGTGTTCTGCCGTGCTGTCCTTGTTGTCAAGACAGAAGAATCCAACACGCATAAACTGGAATGTCGGAGCGTTGGTGGCTGTGCGGTTTTCACGGGCATCAAACTCTTCCGCTACTTCCTGCATGGATTTCTCAACCTTGCAGTTCTTCAGGATCTGCAGGCTGTCCGGATTCAGTGCATCCAGGAAGTTCTTTCCCGGCGCGTCCGGATTCGGATCCGTAAACAGGTTGTCATACAGACGGACTTCCGCATCCAGACAGTTGTGAGAGTCTACCCAGTGGATGGTTGCGCCTTTGACTTTTCTGCCGTCAGCCGGATCACCGCCTCTTGACTGCGGATCATATTCGCAGAGAACTTCCGTGATGTTTCCGTTCTCGTCTTTTACACAGCCTGTGCATGTGACGAGGTAAGCGCCTTTCAGACGGACTTCATTTCCCGGATACATTCTCTTGTACTTCGGGATCGGGACTTCCAGGAAGTCTTCCTCTTCGATCCAGAGGTCACGGCTGAATGTGATCGTATGTGTTCCCTGTGAAGGATCTGTCGGATTGTTCTCCACTTCGAATGTTTCGGACTGTCCTTCCGGATAGTTCGTTACTGTCAGTCTGACAGGATGCAGGACAGCCATGGTCCTTTCGGCTGTGGCGTTGAGGTCATCGCGCAGGCATCTTTCCAGTTCCCTGAATTCGATGGTATTCGTGCTCTTCGCAACACCGATGGTATCGCAGAAGTTCCGGATCGAAGCAGCGGTATAGCCGCGTCTTCTGAGACCGCACAGCGTCGGCATTCTCGGATCATCCCAGCCGGAAACATAGTTTTCCTCGACAAGCTGTCTGAGCTTTCGCTTGGACATGACGGTATGGTCAATGCCCAGACGCGCAAATTCGATCTGTCTCGGTTTGTGGAACGGGATCGAAACATTATCAACGACCCAGTTGTACAGCGGCCGGTGATCCTCATATTCCAGTGAACAGAGGGAATGTGTGATTCCTTCCAGCGCATCCTGGATCGGATGGGCAAAATCATACATCGGGAAAATGCACCATTTCGTGCCCTGGCGGTGATGGTTGATATAGCGGATCCTGTAAATGACCGGGTCCCTCATATTGAAGTTGCCGCTGGCAAGATCGATCTTGGCACGGAGGGTCATCTTTCCTTCTTCCACTTCACCGTTCTTCATCTTTTCAAACAGACGGAGGTTTTCTTCAACCGGTCTGTCCCTGTACGGGGATCTTGCCGGTGTGGAAGTGTCTCCGCGGAACTCACGGAATTCTTCCTGTGTCAGTTCGCAGACATATGCCAGTCCTTTTTTGATCAGTTCGACCGCATATTCATAGTCCTTTTCAAAATAATCGGATCCGTAATAGAACCTGTCTCCCCAGTCAAATCCGAGCCAGTGAATATCATCCTGGATCGCTTCGACATATTCTGTATCTTCCTTGGCCGGATTGGTGTCGTCCATACGCAGATTGCACAGACCGCCGAACTTCTCGGCCATGCCGAAGTCAATGCACAATGCCTTGCAGTGACCGATATGCAGATATCCGTTCGGTTCCGGAGGGAAACGGGTATGCACAGTCATGCCTTCATACTGTCCGCCTTCGGAAATATCTTCTTTTATGAAATTGTAAATAAAATTACGGTTTTCATTTTCTTCTTCTGCAGTCATTTCTTTTTTCTCTTCCGCCATAATTCTTCTCCTTGAACGGCTGTGTTTTCACGCACCCGCTTTTATAAGTATATAATAAATCCCCGGATTAAACATCAGGGATTTCAATCCGTCTGCCCCGCTGCTGTCTTTCTGTATTCCTTCCTGTAGAGGAAACCTGCACATGCGGATAAAACAAATGCCGCAAAAGCCAGGATAAACGGAAGCTGTGCGCCTCTTGCATAGATCAGTCCGGCAAACAGGGCGCCGAAGATGCCGCCGAGGGAATTCATGGACTGATAAAATCCCATGACTGCGTTGCTGGTGGAACTGTCCGACTGCGCTGCCGCCATCATTTGAAGCAGCGGCAGACGAAGCACCATGACGCTGCTGTAAACGATATAGACCGCGACAAACAGGAACTGCGGCGGATCAAAGAGTACCAGGGAGATCAGTACGCAGCATGTAACCAAAATATACAGGAATGTCTGGTTGATATCGGTTTTCTTCTGCAGATACAGTGAAACGGTCGAATTGAGAAACAGTGTCAGGAAAGCGATCACTGCCTTGAATATGCCGTTATACGCGGATGTCATGCCGTACTGGTCTTTAATATAGTAATTAAAGCACTGCTCATAGGAATTCTGTCCAATGGCAGAGACTGCGGTGATCAGGCAGACCAGCGCCAGAAGCGGTGTCATAAACTTTCTGGCGGAAAGGATCGCGGAAAACGGATTGACGTCCTGCATGCGCAGAGCTGCCTCGGGTTTTGCTTTATAAGGGGTATCGTCAGTGCCGAACAAGGTCCACAGGATGCCGCACATGAGCAGCACGCCTACCTGGGAAAGAAAAGCAGTCTCGACGGAAATGATCCCCAGCATCCCGCCGGTGAAATAACCGCACGCGCTGCCGACACTCTGGATCGTTGTCAGGATGACCAGGTTCCGTCCGCGGTCTCCCCCTTCCGTTCCGGACAGATTGACAACATAGTTGGCCATTGCGGTGTATACGCCGCCCGCAAAAATACCGGCAAACATCCTGCCTCCCACTACGGAAGCTTCACTCTGCGCCATGCCGAATATAATCTGTCCTGCCGCATAGCCCACACAGCAGATCAGCAGGATCCTTTTCGTGGGCAGATATCCGCACAGTCTTCCCCACAGGGGTGAAAACAGAAAATACATCGTCATCATTGCGGCAAGCGCAACCCCGAACATGGAGCTGTCCAGATTTCTTTCTACGATCAGCGTCGGCGTGACCGGATGGGCAAAACTTGCGGCCATGTTGAAGATAAAAGCTATGATAAAGAACAGCAGAAACTTTTTCCGATCCATCTTTTTTCCTCTCTCAATGTTGTTATTGTATCCTATTCCCTGCGGAAAGAGACAGGATCTGCATCTTTTATGTTCAAACAAAACAGCACAGCCATATGACAGACTGTGCTGTTGTTTTGTCAGTAACGATACTGTTATTCCGCCGGTGTAATGCTGTCTTTGGTCAGGGATCTGGAATCGTATGCTTTCGGAACAACATCGCATGTTTCCTGATACCAGCTGAGCAGCTGCAGTTTAAGATCCAGGATCTTTGCGGCATATTCTTCACAGTCAATTCGGTTGATCATTTCTTTTGGATCCTTTTCCAGATCATAGAATTCATCCCTGCCGCCAAGGCGGAGAACATATTTGTATTTGCCGTCGGTGACCATCGTTCCCTTGGCATGCGCTTCATCATCCGTTTCCGCGTTCATCTTTGCCCAGTAATCATGTTTCCTGGCCGGTCCGTTTTCACCATACTTGTGATATTCGTCAGCCTGTTTTTCACATGCCCTTCTGCCGCCTTCGCAGAATGCGTATTCACGCACTTTGTTTTCCCTGCTTTCAATTACAGGACGCAGGCTGACGCCGAAATGATCATGCGCCGGTGTAACACCCGCGTAATCCATAACCGTTGCGTAAAAATCCACCAGTTCCGCGAGCGATGCCGTTATACCCGGGCTGACTGTTTCACCTTTCGGCGGTTTGATCAGTAGCGGCACCCTGGTCAGGACATCTTCAAAGCTGTTCTGCGCCTTTTCCGGCAGGTCAAAGTCCCCGGCAAAATCACCGTGATCAGACAGGAAGAAGATCACGGAATCATCATAGATCCCTGCTTCCTTAAGCGCATCGATGATCATGCCGAACAGATCATCGATATAGGAACACTGCGCCAGATATACGCGCTGTACTTCCTTCCACTGTTCTTCTGAGAAGCTGCCAAGATCCGCGAATTCACGAAGTCTGCGGATCATTTCCGATTTCCCTTCTGTATCTTTAAAATGAACCCTCTCTTCGATCTTTTCCGGATCGATGCGGTCATAATGTTCTTTGTCCGTTACATACGGCACATGCGGATTCGCCCATCCGATAAACAGGCAGAGCGGGGCATCATCCGGCTTCTGCCGGCGGATCCTTGCGCAGGCTGCCAGAGTATCATCGATGTCGGCTTTCACTTCCCCGATGACACCGATGTAATGGGAATACGGGAATCCTTTGATGATCTCATGCCTGCCGGTCAAAGACTTCTCCGGCATCCTGATCTCATCAAACTGCGTTGCCATAAGACCCGGCACATTGCCGGCAATAAAGTCATTTCTCGCGTTCATCCAGACATTGTATCCACCTGCCCTGAGTTCGGAGAACAATGTATCATGTCCGTCATGCATCAGATAGTGCATTGTCCTGTGACCATGTACATGAGGATACAGACCGGTCAGGAAAGAACACCTCGAAGGCACGCAGACAGGATTCTGACAATATGCGTTTTCAAAGGATACCGCGTCGCTTTCCGCAAAAGCATCCAGCCGCGGTGTGGATGCGGCAGGATTTCCCATGTGCCCCATGGTATTCCAGCGCATCTCATCCGGATTGAGAATGATGATATTCGGCTTTTTTTTCATATCAGCCTCGCTTTCTCATGTTTGATATTTTCTTTATTATAGCATTCCGCATTTATTCCTGAACTGCGGGACAGACAAGCTGTCCTGTTCAGAATCTGATTTACGGAAAGAAAAACGACCGGTTTCCCCGGGCCGTTTCTGATTAACGATTTGTTTTGCTCAGTTCACAGGATCTCAGTACCACCATCCATCCCGGATGCTGAATTCACGCTCGTCTTCCTTAACGGGAATATCCACGGATTTGATATTCCGGATATGGATATACGCTCCGCGCTCGATCGTCTGCAGTACTGTTCTGATCTGTTCCTGCGTTCCCTGGATCTCCATAGTGACAGATCCGTCGCTTTCATTGCGGACCCATCCTGTCGCCCCGGCACTCTGCGCCGCATAACTTGCACGGTAACGGAAACCTACTCCCTGCACAGCGCCGCGGAACCGGATAAACTTTCTTTTCTTTGCCTCCATCTTTCACCTCCCGGAATACCTTTTGGATTACAGATCATACCGGATCATTTCATTGATGATCCTGTTCCTGTAACTGATGTCATGTCTTTCCGTGAATCCCATTTTTTCCCAGAATGCATTTCCGGATTCATTTCTTTTGAATACGACAAGGGCGGTCTTATTGATGCCGAGATCCTTCAATGCCTGCATGACTGTATTGACAAGCTTCGTCCCGATGCCCTTGTTTCTGCAGTCAGGATGCACCGCTGTATGGTAAATATATCCTCTTCTCCCGTCATTTCCGGCAAGCAGGACGCCGATGATCCTGCCATCCTCTTCCGCCACGAAACAGGTATCCGGATTCCGGTTCAGAAATTTCTCTATTCCTTCTTTTGAATCATCAAGGTTGTTCAGTCCCACCCCGGTGCATGACATCCAGAGTGCGTAGATGTTTTCATAATCTGCCATCGTCATTTTTCTGATCTGCATCATTCTTTCCCCCTGCCTGTTTTCCTTCAGGATCTTCTCCATTCTAATATAAAAATGCAGATAATGATATTACCTGCATTCTGATACACGATAAACTGTTAATTTCCGGTAATCTCCGTAATATCCAGATGATCGGAATGTACATAGATGCTGAAGACTCTCTCATCACCTTCCGGTGAAGTCAGTGTCATCTGAACGGAACCGCCTTTATCGAAATCCGCATTGATCATGTAATCTTCAATGTTATCTTCATATACAATATAGACTTTTCCGAAGGACTCATCACTCAGCGATACGGAATAGGAATCATCGAATTCCACACCCATGGAACCATTGTTGACCATGACCGTTGTTTTGTAGAAGGTTTGCTTCCCGCCGGTGAATGTATAGACCGTAAGCAGTGTGATCAGCGCAGCGCTGATGATCACGCCTGTCTTCCGGAGCTTTTCATTTTGGAAAATAAACCAGGGATAAATCAGCATCGTGGCAGCGCAGAACAGTGTGCTCAGCAGCCTGTACGGAAAGAAG
>CACZPD010000070.1 GCA_902782955.1 uncultured Erysipelotrichaceae bacterium | reverse complement strand
CTCCCACTTTTGATGTACATCAAAGCCTTGTTGAACTATTCCCACTCGACCGTGCCCGGAGGCTTCGAAGTAATATCATAAACCACCCTTGATATACCGTGTACTTCATTGGTAATCCTGCGGCTCGTCTCTGCCAGACATTCATAGGACAGTCTGGTCCATTCCGCTGTCATGAAGTCATCTGTATCCACAGCCCTTAACGCAAGTGTATAGCCATATGTCCTGGCATCTCCCATGACACCTACTGAGCGTGAATCTGTCAGTACCGCAAAATACTGGTCCGGTTCTTTCCCGGGAAATGATTTTCTGACTTCTTCACGGAAGATGGCATCTGCTTCTTTGAGGATCTGCAGTTTTTCCTCTGTGATCTCGCCGATGATCCTTACACCGAGACCCGGTCCGGGGAATGGCTGACGGTAAACGAGATCGGCAGGAATACCGAGTTTAACGCCCACTTCCCTGACTTCATCCTTGAACAGATCCCGCAATGGTTCCACGATCTTTTCAAAAGATATGGAATCGGGCAGGCCGCCAACGTTGTGATGTGACTTGATAACAGCCGAATCCCCTTTTCCGCTCTCGATAACATCCGGATAGATCGTTCCCTGTGCCAGCACCTGAACATTCTCCAGTTTCTCTGCTTCCTGTTCAAAGACACGGATAAACTCTTCCCCGATGATCTTTCTCTTGCTTTCGGGTTCTGTTACACCTTTCAATTTCGCTAAAAAAGCTTCCTGTGCATTGACCCGGATCAGATTCAGTCCGAATCTGTTTTTAAATGTGTTCTCCACATAATCCCCTTCATCTTTCCTGAGGAGACCATGATCCACAAATACACAAACCAGTCGTTCACCGATCGCCTTATGCAGAAGGACCGCTGTCACCGAGGAATCCACACCGCCGGACAAGGCAAGCAGTACTTTCTTATCCTTTAATTCCTCACGGTATTTTTCAACTGAACGATCAATGAAATCATCCATGCTCCAGTTTGGAGCACATCCGCAGATATCAAAAACAAAATTCGAGAAGATCTGTTTCCCTATTTCGGTATGTGTCACTTCCGGATGGAACTGCACCGCGTAGATCTTTTTCTTTTCATCTGACATTGCGGCACAGGGACATTTATCCGTAAAAGCTGTCCTTCTGAAACCGGAAGGCAGTCCGGAAATATAGTCTGTATGCGACATCCAGCAGATGCTTTGTTCTTTTGTATTTTCAAATAACGGATCCTTTTCCGCATAAACCGTCGTTTTGCCGTATTCGCTGGAATTGGCTGCGCTTTCCACTTTTCCGCCGGCCAGATACGCGATCAGCTGTGCCCCGTAACAGATGCCCAGGACCGGAATGCCGAGATCCAGGATCGCTTTGTCATATGTCGGGGAAGCCGGATCATACACACTGTTCGGTCCGCCGGTAAAGATAATGCCTTTATATCCGCTCTTTTTAATTTCATCGAGGGTTATTTTCCTGCATGAACGGATCTCTGCGTATACATGCAGTTCCCTGACCCTTCTCGCGATCAGCTGGTCATACTGACCGCCGAAATCCAGTACCAGTATTTTATCCATATCTGTTCCTCCGTTATTCCACTGTTACAGATTTAGCCAGATTTCTCGGTTTGTCAATATCACAGCCTCTGTCAGACGCGGCATAATAAGCCAGGAACTGGAAAATCACCGCGGAAATGATGCAGGCAAGATCCGGCCGGATCTCCGGTATCCGGATGACGTAAGTGAAGCCTTCCGCAGGCGTATTCTGATCGGTGATCAGGATGATCTTTGCGCCTCTTGCGACTGTTTCCTTGATATTGGATATGGTTTTGGACGCGACTTCCGGCTGTGTGGCAAACGCGATCACCACCGTCTGATCCTGGATCAGCGCGATCGGACCGTGCTTCAGCTCACCGGCATAATACGCATCAGCGTGGATATACGAAATTTCTTTTAATTTAAGAGCACCTTCCATGGCACTGACATAATCCAGCTGCCTGCCGATAAAATAGACATCATGTTCATTCTTTAACATGGACGCATATTCCCGGATCACCGGTTTGGCAATATCGATCGTTTCCTGTGTCAGATCATCCAGTTCATTGAGATATGTAATGATCTCATCATGTTCACGGGTGGAATAGCCCATGATCTCCGCCAGTTTCTGCGCCAGGAGATAGATCAGGGTCAGCTGGGCGGTATATGCCTTTGTACTGGCAACCGCGATCTCCAGTCCTGCACATGTATATACTGTTGCGTCCGCGATCCTGGTCAGGGATGATCCCAGTACATTCGCCACCGCGATCGTCGCGGCACCAGATGATTTAGCCCGCTTGATGGCAGCCAGCGTATCAGCTGTTTCACCGGACTGGGACACAAAAATGCATAAAGTATTCTTATCCACATAGTAATTCCCGTACCGGAATTCACTTGCCGGTATCGCCGCGCTGTTGATGGGAACGAGACTGTTGAGCACCATCTGCCCGTAAACACACGCATGGTACGCCGTACCGCACGCGATCCATAAAACATGGTCTGCCCGCAGAATACGTCCCAGGATCGGGTCCAGTTCCGGCAGGACGATCGATTTTCCTTCGATTCTTCCCCTCATGGTTTCCCGGATCGTCTGCGGCTGTTCATGGATCTCCTTCTCCATAAACGTGTCATATCCGCCCTTCTGGGCTGACTGGAGATCATACGGGAATTCCATCCATTCTTCTTTTTTCTCATTTCCCTTTGCGTCGAACAGCGTAATTCGATCCGGTTTCAATACCGCGATGTCCCCGTCATTCAGCGTCATCAGCTTCCTGGTATATTCCAGCAGCGCCGGGGCGTCAGACGCACAGTATGTGCCTTCTTCCCCAATTCCCAGGATCATGGGACTTTCTTTTCTCGCAACAAATACGGTATCCGGCGCATATGTGGAAATAACACATAAACCATAGCTTCCTTCGAGATCCCGTACAGCCCGCTTGAACGCCGTTTCCATATCCTGAAAACGTCTGAAATAATAATCGATCAGATGAACGACGGCTTCACTGTCGGTTTCCGACTGGAACACATATCCGTTGTTTTCCAGCATCTGTTTTAAGGAAACATAATTCTCAATGATCCCGTTATGGACCAAAGAGATCGTATTCGTGCTGTTGGTATGCGGATGCGCGTTCAGGTTGTTGGGAACGCCGTGCGTTGCCCATCTCGTATGTCCGATACCGGTATGCTGGGACAGCTCACGGTTTTCCACGATATTCCGCAGTTCACTCAGTCTTCCTTTGGCTTTGAATGTGCGCAGTCCCTTATCATCCGCCAGTGTTACGCCGGCAGAATCATAGCCGCGGTATTCCAGTTTCTCCAGCCCCTGCATCAGTACGGGCAGCGCTGTTCCTTTTCCTGTAAATCCTGTAATTCCACACATAGTCTGTCTCCTGCTTTGTTGTTTTTATCTGTTTTCCTTCTGTTCCAGAGAGTGTCTGATCAGTCCGAGGAACAGCGGATGCGGTTTGTTCGGTCTTGATTTGAATTCGGGATGGAACTGCACGCCGACGAAATAGTCATTGTCTGTTTCAACCGTTTCGACGATATAGTTATCCGGTGAAGTCCCGCTGAGAACCAGTCCGTTCTCAGAGAGGATATCACGGTAATCATTATTGAATTCATAGCGGTGCCTGTGCCTCTCGCTGATCTCCGCCTTCCCGTATTGTTCCATAATGCGGGTGCCTTCTTTCAGCACACATTCATAATGTCCCAGACGCAGCGTACCGCCCTTGTTGGTGCTGTCGCTCTGATCCGGCAGGAAATCGATCACTTTATACGGCGAATCCGGGTCGAATTCCCTCGAATTTGCATTCTTCAGCCCGCAGACATCCCGGGCAAACTCAATGACCCCTATCTGCATGCCTAAACATATCCCGAGATACGGCACATTCTTTTCCCGGCAGTATTTTGCCGTAATGATCATGCCTTCAATACCCCGGCTGCCGAAGCCGCCCGGCACGATGATGCCGTCGCATTCCTTCAGTTTCTTTTCAACATTGCTGTCCGTGATGGTCTCGCTGTCGATCCATCTGATCTTTACCTTTGCGTCGTATGCATACCCTGCATGTGCCAGTGCCTCCGCCACGGAAAGATAGGCATCGTGCAGTTTGACATATTTGCCTACAAGACCGATCGTCACATTCCTGTGCAGATGTTTGATCCGTTTGATGAGATCTTTCCATTCCTGCAGATCCGGCTTTGTGCCCTTCAGATCCAGCTCCCGGCATACGATATCACCGAAGTGCTGTTTTTCCAGCATCAGAGGTGCTTCATACAGTACCGGGATGGTCTTGTTTTCCATGACGCAGTCCCGTTTGATATTGCAGAAATGAGAGATCTTATCCAGGATATCCTTTTCCAGCGTATGGCTGCACCGCAGGACCAGGATATCCGGATTGATCCCAAGACCCTGCAGCGTCTTGACGGAATGCTGGGTGGGTTTGCTTTTGTGCTCTTTGGAACACTCCAGATAAGGAACCAGTGTCACATGGATGTACAGCACATTTTCCCTGCCTTTTTCCAGACCGATCTGACGGATCGCTTCCAAAAACGGCTGGCTTTCGATATCGCCTACCGTTCCGCCGATCTCGCAGATCAGCACATCCGGATCATCGTGCTCAAGCGCCGCGTATATGAACTTTTTGATCTCATCCGTAATATGCGGAATGACCTGTACGGTTTTCCCGAGGAATTCACCCCTGCGCTCCTTGTTCAGGACATTCCAGTAGACCCGTCCGGTCGTCAGGTTTGAATAACGATTCAGGTCTTCGTCAATGAACCTTTCATAATGACCCAGGTCCAGATCTGTTTCTGCGCCGTCTTCCGTCACATATACTTCCCCGTGCTGATACGGAGACATCGTTCCCGGATCGACGTTGATGTATGGATCGAGTTTCTGCGAAGCGACTTTCAGGCCTCTTGCCTTCAGCAGTCTTCCCAGAGATGCTGCTGTGACGCCTTTTCCAAGGCCGGATACCACTCCGCCAGTCACAAAGATGATCTTGCTCATACAGACCT
>CACZPD010000069.1 GCA_902782955.1 uncultured Erysipelotrichaceae bacterium | reverse complement strand
CAACAGCACCCTGCTGGTCCTGATCGCGGCTTTGACATATAACTTTACGGCAGCCAATTCCTCCGTAGGCGTTTCGATCCTGACCAGCGATCTCTTCGGGGAAGGCAATTACAGCAAGGCATATCCGATGCTGTCATTCATCGGATCCTACGCGCTCGCATTCTCCAGTGCCGCGATCGGCTTTATCTACGATCTGTCCGGTTCCTATAACATTATATTTATCGCTATCCTCCTGATTCAGGCCTTCGTCATTGTTGTGACGATCCTTTCCTACCGTTCCGCTGCAGAGCGGAAAAGGGAAGCACAGCAGAATGTCTGAATGATTCCGGATCAATAACCGCTGATATACACAGCGGTTTTTTCTTCTGCAATGTAATATACTGAAAAGGAAAAGGGTCAGAAGACCTGGAGCGATACTATGAAGCTTACGATATTATGCGATAATCACACCCTGATCGACCGGTACTATCTCGGGGAACCGGCGCTGAGTTTTTACATTGAAGACGGTGAAAAGAGAATTCTTTTCGATACCGGATATTCTGATGTTTTTCTGCGCAACGCGGAAAAGATGGGGATCGATCTGTCAGACATAACCGATATCGTCTTTTCACACGGACACAATGATCATACCGGCGGGTTTCCGGCATTGAAAAAGGCCTTTGATCTTTCGGGTGTCAATGTACACGCACATCCTGATGCATTTCAGCCGAAAAGGCATGAAGGACTGGATGTCGGGGCTCCCTGGCGGGCTGAAGATCTTCTGCCGGCCGTATGGATTCCGTCAGCTGAACCAGTGCAGATCAGTGACCAGCTGTTATTCCTGGGAGAGATCCCCCGTACAGTCCCGTTTGAAAAAAACCTGACAGTCGGCACATGCCTGGAGAAGGGGAGATGGCGGAAAGACCCGGTCAGGGATGACAGCGCGCTTGTATATCACGAAGGAGATACCCTGGCGGTGATCACGGGATGTTCCCACAGCGGCATCTGCAATATCATCACCTATGCGGAAGAGCTGTTCCGCATGGATCATGTGACCGATGTGATCGGCGGATTCCATCTGATGGAAGATGAAAAAAGGATCCGTCATACAGCGGAATTCCTGCGATGTCATGTAAAGGGGAAACTGATTCCCTGTCACTGTGTTTCCCTGCAGGCTAAACATGCCATGATGCAGGAAAATGAGGTCCTTGAAGCAGGTGCCGGGATGCGGATCATCTGGGATGAAAACAGTCATTGTTCCGTTGAATACTGAAGCGCACATTCACATACGGCAAAGATTTGTGTAAAATAGTAATGATAGAAAAAGGAGAAGGAATCATGAAAACAATCAGGAAGACATTGGCGGTCTTTTTAATGGGAGCTCTTTTCCTGGCCGGCTGTTCGGCAAAAAAAGAAGATGCCGGACAGAAAGATGAACCAAAGGAAGCAGCTGCGGTAACACTTCAGATCTCGGCATTCGGAAAACCGAGCGGAGATCTCGGTGAACTGAAACTGACCGAAACAAAAGAAATGTCGGAAGAGGAAAAAGCGGAAGCTGACCGTGCCATGAGGGCATATTCTCCGTCCAGCAATACACCTCTTGTCAACAACGCGAAGAACTTCTATTACTATTCCCAGCTGGATGATACAGCAAAGGATATTTACGATGCACTGCTTCTGCTTGCGGAAGACCCGGTCGATCCGCAGAATGTCATACTCTATTCCTCCAAGATGGATGTCAATTCCGAGGAATTTGTGAATGAGCTGCGTCTGGCATATTTCTCCATGCTGTATGACCATCCGGAATTATTCTGGATGTACAACGAGATCAACGCATCGCTGATGTTCGGTGTGCCGAGAGAACAGTCCACACCCGGATATTATGATATTTATTTCTATTTTGATAAGCCGTATGACGGATTCAGGGAAGATGTGGAAACCTTTAACAAGGCAGCTGAAGATTTCCTGAAAGATCTTGATCCGAACGCTTCCGATGAAGAAAAGGCGCGCTGGATCCATGACAAGCTGATCAATTCCGTTACATATGATATGGATGTGCTGAACCAGGATCTGTATTCCGATCTGGCCCATACAGCATACGGTGCCCTTGTAAAGAACAGCAGGGGCTCTGCGAATACAGCTGTCTGTGACGGTTATTCCCTTGCCTATGAATATCTGCTTCAGCAGGCAGGACTTGACGCGGCTGTTGTCCTCGGCGTTGCCGGCGGAGATGAATCCGATGCCGGACGTCACGCCTGGAGTATTATCATGATCAACGGCAAATGGTATGAAGTGGATTCCACATGGGATGACTTCGGAACGCTTGAAACACAGCTTGAAGAATACAAAGAAGATGAAGCATATCCGTATTATATGGAAGCACTCTCCGACCCGGAGTACAGAGATTCCATCGAGCACTATCTCTACAAAGTCAACACACAGACGATGACCAATTATGATCCGGGAAACAATTACCAGTATTATACGAAAGACGGAAAATACATTCTTACACTCGTCGGGCCGGGTATCCACATCCGTGCTTCCGAAGATAAAGAATGGGTGCCGATCAATGAACTTATCGGCATGACGCCAACAGCAGACTGACAGAAAACAAAACCGGAATCATTCCGGTTTTTTGGGTAAAGACGATGAAACAGAAAATACAGAAAATCATAGGGATTCCGCTGATCGCACTCTCCCTGCTTGCGGGCTGTACGGCAGAAGCACCGGGAGAAAGCGGATCATCGAAACCGCAGCTTGAAATACTCGGCGCTTCCGAAACAGACGTGCACAGGGCAATGGACAACAGGACCCGGCAGGTCGATGCGAAGCAGTCGGAGCTGAAAGCGATCCAGAAGATCAAAGGCTCAAAGAAACCATATACGATCATGATCTATATGGTCGGTTCCAATCTTGAAAGCAGGAACGGGGCGGCGACAAATGATCTGCGGGAGATCGAAGCGGCGGATGTGGATTACAGCAAGACCAATATCATCGTTCTGGCCGGCGGAAGCCGCAGATGGAACTGCGGTGTGCCGAATACGCAGAACAGCGTCCTGGATATGTCCAGACCGGAAGAAGAGCGCATCGTTGCGTCGACGGATGAGACTGCGGATATGGGGTCTTCCTTTACGCTTGGTTCCTTTATCAATTACTGTACAAAAAATTACCCTGCTGAACATTACGGGCTGATCTGCTGGAACCACGGCGGCGGCCCGGTATGGGGATACGGGGCTGACGAACTTTTCAGCAACGACAGCCTGCTTCTGCAGGAGATCCGGGAAGGAATGGATTCCACGATATTCGCCAAGGACGCCAAACTGGACTTTGTCGGATTCGACGCATGTCTGATGGGTTCCATAGAACTTGCTTCCCTCTGGAAGGATTACGCTTCATACATGGTCGGTTCGGAGGAACTGGAGGCCGGTGACGGCTGGGATTATTCTTTCCTCGAGATCCTGAATACGGAACCGGATCCGAAGGATGTTGTCATGTCGGTCGTCGATGCGTATGGCTCGTATTATGAAGAAAACCAGACGGAATTCTTCCATCCGGATGCGACGCTGGCTGTGCTGGATCTTTCAAAGACAGATGATTTTGTGCAGGCCATGGACAGGTTCTATACCCGCATATGCGGGGATTATGACGAGGAAACATATGCGGATATCTCGCAGATCCTCTCCAAAGTCAAGGCATTCGGGCTCAGTGCTTCCGGCAGCGCGGAGGATTCGTTCGACCTGATCGATGTGCTGGATTTTGTTTCCAGATTTGAAGACCGGTATCCGGATGAAGTAAATGATGTACGGACAAGTCTTGAGCAGTTTGTTGTTCATCAGACAACGAATGTTGACCATGTCAGCGGACTGTCAATGTACTTCCCGGGAGAAAACAAACAGCTCTATGAAGAATCCATGGAGATCGATACATACCAGACGGATTCTGCCCAGGAGCTCGCAGGTCTGCATTCCCGCGCCAAGGCAGGGGAAACGGAGACAGACTGGAAACTGGCAAAGCCGGAATATCATGATCACGAGATCACACTGCAGCTGACGGATGACCAGGCAAAGGGTCTGAAGAAAGCTGTCTATACCATCATGCGGCGAAATGAAGTGAACGGATATTCATTTTCCCTCTGCAACGTCATCGTCGAACCGGATGAAAACAATGTCCTGCATGTGCCGGAAGACCCGGAGGTGATCGGGGCTGTTTCCGATCTCAGCGAAAGCGCGGATCCATGGTCGTTTGTAATGACGGAAAAAAGTGATGGAAGCGAAAGTCTGAAGACGATAAGGACATTTCTTTCGTCAGGATCGGATTTCAAGGATTTTGATTCCCGCGCGGATGAGGAAGTCCAGATCACCGTCCAGCTGAAAAACGGCAGTGACCAGGTCCTGATCAATGACATTACTGCATCGGAAAACGGGGCCGGTCTCGCGGGCAAGGGTTCCATCGACGCGTCCCGGTACAAGACGATCATTGACGGGGCATTCGGATCCTATAAACCCGAACGTGACGCGGACGGAAACATGAAGCCGTTCTATGAATGGAAAAGCGGCGGGATCGAATATACACCGGTGGATCTGGAAAGCAATTTCCATTTCGAGAAAAGACATTTATCAGATTATAAAGAGGAATTCATAATTCAGTTTATCTGCCGGGATGTGCATGATGAAAGTCACGCGACGGAATACATTGATCTGCCGTTCTTAGGCGCTGAAGATCATCAGTCCATGACATCCGGGAACGGGAAGCTGTATTATGTATTATCTGATGATCATGCGGAAATAACCGGGTTTGAAGGGGAGGATGAAGAACTGCGCATTCCTTCCGCAATAGAGGGAAAACCTGTCACCCTGGTCTCGCAGAGATATGCAGCGTATCCGGAGACCCTGAAGAAGGTGATCCTGCCGGATTCCGTTACCACAGTCGATGAAGATGCGTTCTACCGCACGAAAAGTCTGGAGGAGATCCGGCTGCCTGCAGGGCTGAAAACGATCGGTCCGAGAGCGTTCCGCGGCTGTGAATCTCTGAAACAGATCGAACTGCCGGAAGGACTGGAATCCATCGGGCGCGCAGCTTTTGATGAGTCTGGTCTGGAATCCGTAACACTTCCTTCTTCCTTGAACAGCATCGGCGGAATGCCCTTCGGCAGATGCGGCAGTCTTAAGGAGATCCGCGTGTCGGAAAAGAATACTGCGTATGCGGATATTGACGGCGTCCTCTTTAGCAAAGACGGAAAAATACTGATCCAGTTTCCCGGCGGGAAAAAAGGAAGCTATGAAATTCCGGAAGGCTGCGAGAGTATCGGATACGGTGCCTTTGCGGAATGTGTTCTGGAAAAGGTCCTGATGCCGGAAACGCTGAAGAAGATCGGCAATGACGCGTTCTACGCAGCCGCCTCACTTAAAGAGATCCGTTTTCCGGACAGCCTGGAGGAGATCGGGGAATGTGTATTCGCGGATGAATACGGATATATGTGGAACCGTGAAGAACGGCCTGTCATCGAGTCTGTACATATCGGCAGGAATGTCCGCTATATCGGCGCGAAAACTTTCAACGGATTGCGCCTGACTAAATTTGAAGTCGATCCGGCAAACCAGACTTACGCGTCACCGGGCGGATTCCTGACAAACAAGGCAGGGGATACCATACTGGAGAGTCCGAGGGAAATGGGTGAACTGATCGTGATCCCGGAATCCGTCACCACGCTGAATATCGGAATTCTGGAGGATATTGATACAGCAAAGGAATTCTTTGTGCCGGACAATACATTCCGTTTTGCGGAAAGAACATTCCCTATAGACACATACGGGGAAGATGAAAACGGGAACAGCATACCTCTGTATTCCGTCATCATCCACTGCAGCGAGGGATCTGCCGCTGAGGCATATGCCCAAAAATATAATATTCAGTTTGATCATGTGACGGATCCTGCTATGCGGGTCAAAGAAAGAGTTTCGGAGACGACCGAATCCGGAGAAATGTTCTTTGATGTATATCCCGATCATGCGGCGTTTATCGCCTATCAGGGAGAGGATACTGTCCTGACTGTTCCGGATACGATCAAAGATGTACCGGTGACAGAAATATACGAAGGAGAGCCTCCGGAAGGGAGTCCGGCAGCGTTTGATCCGTCAGGAACAACGACACTGAATCTTCCGCGGAAACTTGAATCCTTTGAACCAAAGATCCTGAGTTCTTTCTGGGGTCTTGAAGAGATCAATATACCGGAAGACGCGGAGAATTATTCTTCCAGCGGCAAAATGCTGTTCTCCGGGGACGGGAAGCAGCTGATCGTCTGCCTGAATTATGATGAAGACGGCGTCATCACGGTTCCGGAAGGAACGGAAGTCATCTGCACGGATGCATTTGTGTCTAACATCAACACAGAAAAAGTCATCCTGCCGGAAAGTCTTCTGGAAATTCAGAAGAACGGGCTGGGCGGCGTACACTATCTGAAAGAAGTGCAGTTCGGCAGCCATCTGAAGACGATCGGGGAGCATGCTTTCGGATTCACGGAACTGGAAAATCCGGTTCTTCCCGACAGTGTTGAGACGATCGGAAACTATGTGTTTGTGACAGGGGAGAACATGCGTGATTTCCATCTGCCGGCAAATCTCAAGGCAGTCGGCAATTACGCCTTCTACAACAACAAGGAACAGCACCGTATCGGTGATGACGTGATCCATATCGGAAAAGATACGAAAGTGACAGGCTCTTCGTTCTGCGGTATCCTGTTTGACGGATTTGAAGTTGACTCCGGAAATGAACTGTACAGTACAGACGGCATATTCCTGATGGACAGGGAGAAAACGAAGATCATATCCGCCGCTACAACTGTTTCGGGAACCGTAACAGTACCTGACGGAATCCAGCATCTGGAAATGTACAGCTTCAGCTTCAGTCCGGGGATCACGGATGTGGTTATTCCGGATTCCGTCATCGGATTCAGCAGCTCGTTCAAGGCGGATTATACTGCGGAACAAAGATACAGCATTACCATTCACTGTCATAAAAATACGGAAGCAGCCAGATATGCCGAAAGCACCGGCATACCGTGGGTCGATGATATTGAATAAAAGGGGATTTATAATGGAAGAGATCACAAAAGCAGCAGCGGCGAAGAAAAAAACAACCACCGCAAAGAAGAAGACTTCTTCTGCATCCGGCAAGGCCACAGCCGCGAAAAAGAAAACAACTGACAAAAAGAAGACAACCGCCAGGAAGAAAACAACAACGGCAAGCATCAAACTGACGGCGGCGGAGAAAAAACTGGTCACCAATTACCGGAAGTGCAATGCGCTCGAGAAAAAGATCATTAACGTGATCGTCGAAAAAGCAGCCGGCGGACTGACAAGGCTGGAAGGGCTGAACATCGAATAGCAGCCTGATCCATTCACGCTGTTACATCAAAAAAGGAAACAGGTGTTCAACGTCATTAAGTTAAGCCTGTGCCGAATGGATGTCATACACACTCATACCAGAAATTGGTATGGGTGTTTTTTTTCTGACTTTT
>CACZPD010000068.1 GCA_902782955.1 uncultured Erysipelotrichaceae bacterium | reverse complement strand
GACCTGCCGACAGAACCGGTGCAGATCGAGACACCGATGGGACCGTGCACAGGATACCAGCTGAGCAAGGAAGTAGTTATCGTACCGATCTTAAGAGCGGGAATCGGGCTGCTGGACGGTATCCGCAGACTGGTTCCGACAGCGAAGGTAGGCTTTGTAGGATTATACAGGGATGAAGAGACACTGGAACCGCATGAGTACTTTGCGAAGTTCCCGAACAACCTGGACAAGGCAGTAGTGATGGTCGTAGACCCGATGCTTGCGACAGGGGGAAGCGCGGTATCCGCGATCGACGCGATCAAGAAGAGAGGCGCAAAGAATATCAAGCTGGTATGCCTGGTAGGGGTACCGGAAGGCGTAAGGGCAGTCAGGGAAGCGCATCCGGATATAGATATCTACCTTGCGGCGCTGGATGACAAGCTGAATGAGATCGGATATATCGTACCCGGACTCGGTGATGCCGGCGACAGGATCTTCGGAACGAAATAAGATTATATTAAAATACCAATTGAGACCGTTACGGTCTCTTTTCTTTGATAAAATAGACAGGTAGATACGAGGAGATCATTATGCTTTTGAGTGTCATAGTCCCATGTTTTAATGAAGAAGAAGCCCTGCCTCTCTTTGAAAAGGAAATAAATAAGGTCAGTGAAAAGATCCGGGAGGATTTTGATATGGATATGGAATATATCTATATCGATGACGGGTCATCCGATCAGACGCTCCGCATCCTGAAGGAATTTCATGCGAAGGATCCGGCAAACCGCTATGTTTCCTTCAGCCGGAATTTCGGCAAGGAAGCCGCCATGTATGCCGGTCTGAAAGCAAGCAAAGGGGATTATGTCGTCCTGATGGATGTGGATCTGCAGGATCCGCCGTCACTTCTGCCGGAAATGCTCGGATATGTCGTGAGCGGGGAATATGACAGCGTGGCCACAAGACGTTCCACACGGAAAGGGGAACCGCGCCTGCGCAGCTGGTTCGCGAAAAAGTTCTACCAGATCATCAACAAGGCTTCCGATACGGAGATCGTGGACGGTGCAAGGGACTACCGTCTGATGACCCGGCAGATGGTCAACGCGATTCTTGAATTGTCAGAATACAACAGGTTCTCCAAAGGCATCTTCTCCTGGGTCGGATTTCAGACCAAATATCTGGAATATGAGAATGTCAGCCGTTCCGCCGGACAGACGAAATGGAACTTTCATAAATTATTTATGTATGCCCTCGACGGCATCGTCGGTTTTACGACTTCACCGCTTCTGTTCGCCGCATGGACCGGATTTATTTTCTTCATCCTGTCGATTCTCGGCATCATCTTCGTAATCGTGCGGAAACTGCTGTTCGGTGATCCGACCAGCGGCTGGCCGTCCCTTGTATGCATCATCCTGTTTATTTCCGGCGTGCAGCTGCTCTGTTCCGGCATCATGGGGGAATACCTGGCAAAAACATATCTGGAAGTCAAAAACAGGCCGATCTATATCGAAAAGGAAAACAGTGATAAAGAATGAATAAGCTGAAAAAGAAAGCAAGGGCAATCGCCCGCAGATCCGTTATCGCCATGTACCGGTCACTGGCACCTATGATCCCGGTGGACCGGGACATGATCGTTTTTGACTCGAGCCAGGGCAGGAACTATTCTGGCAGTCCGCGGGCAATATACGAAGAAATGGTTTCCAAAGGACTGGACAAAGAATTCCGCTGTGTGTGGTTTTTCAAAAAAGGATGCCGGCCGGAACATCTTCCGGGAAAATGCGAAGTGGAAACCTATGCCGGTGCGAAGTATCTTCTGGCAATGGCAAAAGCGAAATACTGGATATTCGATGCCCGGAACCCATACTTCCTGGTCAAGAAAAAGAACCAGGTCTATATCCAGACATGGCACGGGACGCCGCTCAAAAAGCTCGGACTGGACATGGAAAGAGTCGACCTGCCGAATGTGAAAAGCCTGGAAGACTACCATGAAAAGATCCTGATCAATTCCCGCTCATGGGACTACCTGATCGCGCAGAATGATTTTTCCGCGAAGATCTTCCGCAGATGCTTCGGATTTGAGGGAGAGATGCTGAGGATTGGCTATCCCCGCAATGACGTGCTGTTTCAGAGAAATAAACCTGAAGAAATCGCGAAGATCAAGGAAGAACTCGGCATACCGAAAGATAAAAAGGTCCTTTTATACGCACCGACATTCCGCGATACCCAGCATAACGCAAAAGGGGAATACTATTTCGACCTGGCGCTGGATCTGGACCTGATGAAGGAAAAACTCGGAAATGAATATATCCTGATCACCAAGCTGCATTACCTCGTGTCGGAGAAGATCGATCTCAGCAGATATAAAGGATTTGTATATCCTTCCCCGACCGATGAGATCAGCCTGCTGTATCTGATCGCGGACGCCATGATCACGGACTACTCTTCCGTTATGTTTGACTATACCCTGTTAAAACGACCGGTATATTTCTTCTGTTATGACCTGGAGGAATACGGGGATGTCCTGCGCGGATTCTATTTCGATTTCGTGAAGGAAGCGCCGGGCCCGATCGCGAAAACAACAGAAGAACTGATCGGAAACATCCTGACGGAAAAGGAAAAAGAGTACACGGAACAGAAAGAAGCGTTTTACAGGAAGTTCCATGAATACGATCACGGGAACGCATCGGAAAAAGTACTGGAGATCATTTTCTCACATAAAAACAAGTAACCGCGAAAAGCGGTTTTTTCATGGAAAATGGCAGCTGCCTGCGAATATAGTTGATGGAGGCAGTTATGAATGAAATGACAGACAGGGAAGAAGTATGGAATACATACATGAATTACAGGGAGACGATCTATTCGACACTGGCCGGAAAAAATGTGAAGGAGAATATCGTTTCCGAAGCCAACTGGATTATACGGTCACAGGCACAGAGCGCTGCCGATCTGGGAATTACGCTCAAACAGGGTGACATCTGCTTTATGGATTACGGCCAGCAGTATCTGAATGAAATGGCTTATCAGCATTTCGGGCTGGTGATCAATATCTTTTCCCGGAAGGCAATGGTCGTGCCGCTTACCAGCAATACACACGCGTATGAAACAGCGTATGATCCGATTATGAATCCATCAGGGAAACGGCATCTGATGCGGATCGGGCTGGTCAAAGGACTCGTCAGACCTTCTGTGCTGTTCCTGAATGATATGCGGTTCATCAATACCGCCAGGGTCATCGATATCAAAGCGCATATCGATCCCGACAGCAAATTGTTCCGGCAGATCCAGCAGCGGCTGATGTATGTGATGTTTCATACAGAATCATGATAGAATAGGTTACATGCTTGATCTGGGTGAAGGAACATGGCTGGCAGCTATCTCCGGTGGATGTGATTCCATGGCGCTTTTTCATATGTGTCTGGAACATCATGTGAAATTCGCGGCCGCCCATGTCAACTATCATCAGAGAAAGGAAGCGGATGAAGAGGAGGAATACGTGCATCTGGAATGTGAGAAGCACGGCATTCCTTTTTATGTGCTGAATACACCGTTTGCCCATACAGGCAACTTCGAAGCGGAAGCCAGGAAGCACCGGTATTCCTTTTTTGTGAAACTCGTCCGGGAACACGGCTTCGCCGGTATCCTGACAGCGCATCATCAGGATGACCTGCTGGAGACCTATCTGATGCAGAAAAAGAAAAACATCATACCGGAAACATTCGGGCTGGCGGAAGAAAGCGATTATCAGGGAGTACCGCTGGTCAGGCCTTTGTTATCCTTTACAAGAAAAGAGCTTGAGGAATACTGCGCCCGGAATAATATCTGCTATTATACCGATTCCAGCAACCTTACGGACAAATATGAAAGAAACAGGGTGCGGCATCATGAGCTTGCCGTAATGAATACGGAAGAACGCGAAAGTCTTCTGCGGGAAATTCATGAGAAAAACGAACGATACAGGGCCTTGCGGACATCGGCGAAGGAGATGATCTCTGACAGAAGGATCATGCTTGCTGTATACCGCGCTGCCGGCAGTGAACAAAGACTGACTGCCCTCAGGGAGATGACCGGCACAAAAGGACATCAGCCTTCCCTCAGACATCTCGAAGAGATCGACGAAGTTCTGATGAAGCAGAATGATTTCATCATTCCATATGGCGAAAATGATATCGTACAGCAGGACGGCGCTTTCTTCCTGTTCCCGCACAGGGAAGGGTATGAAAAGCAGTATCATTCCCTGCAGTATGAAGAGACGGCGTTTTATGCCATCAGGCCGGAAGGCAGAACAACGGAAGGTGTTTCCGTCCGTCCTGAAGACTGGCCCATCACCGTCCGCAGCTTCCGTGACGGTGACGCGATCCGCATGCGCTTCGGGACGAAAAGCGTCCACAGGTTTTTTATCGACAGGCATATTCCCCGGTATCAAAGGGCTTTATGGCCGGTCGTCGTGAACGCACAGGGAGAGATCATACTCGTCCCCGGTCTTGGATGTGATGTTATGCATTACACTACGAATCATGATTTTTATGTGATACAATGTTTTGCAACGGAGGTTTTTTATCATGACTTGGGAAAACACAACTGTTAAGAAGATACTGTTTACAGAAGAACAAATTATCGAACGTTCGAAGGAACTCGGTGCAATCGTTACTGAAGCATATAAAGACAATCCTCCGCTGGTGGTTGCGCTCTTAAGAGGATCTGTCCCGTTCCTGGCAGAACTGATCAAGCATATCGATCTGAATATTGAATATGACTTCATGGATGTTTCCAGTTATGTCGGTACGGAGTCTATGGGTGATATCCGTATCCTGAAAGACCTGGATACTTCCGTAAAAGGAAAAGATATCCTGCTGGTTGAAGATATCGTGGATACCGGCGCTACGATCAAGGAAGTCATGGGACTTCTGCAGAGCAGAGGCGCGAGAAGTGTCCGCATTATCACACTGCTGAACAAGCAGGGCAGAAGAAACTGCAATGTCAAGGCAGATTATATCGGGTTTGAGATCCCGGATGAATTTGTCGTTGGATATGGTCTGGACTTCAATCAGAAATACCGCTCGCTTCCTTATGTCGGTGTTCTGAAAGAAGAATGTTATACAAGCAAGGAGTAATTGATTAATGCAGAAAAACAATAAGATACTGTACTATCTTCCGTATCTTGTCGTACTGCTTCTGGTATTGTCCCTGTTTACCTGGACATCCGGGTCGACCACTGAGTCGATCGGTTATCAGGAGCTGAAAACAGTACTGAAAGAAGAGAAGATCACACAGGCATCTCTGTCCGTCGGAAACAACATCACAACGGTCAAAGGTGTATATACGAGAAACGATAAGAAAGTAAACTTTACTTCTGCTGTCCCGTCCACATCCGGTGAGATCGATGAGATCCTGGATGAACTCAGCAGCGCGAAGGTTACGATCGTAGACGCGAACGCTTCCAATGCTTTTCTGGATGTGCTGATTTCCTTTGTGCCGTTTATCCTGATGGGACTGCTGGCGGTATGGATGATCAACCGCATGAACGGCGCGAACGGCGCGAACGCCAAGGCGTTTGAGTTCTCCAAATCGAGAGCCCGTCTGGAAGGAAAAGTCCGCACGCGTTTTGATGACGTGGCAGGATGCGACGAAGAAAAGCAGGAGATGGCCGAGATCATCGACTATCTCAAATATCCGAAGAAATTCCAGAAGATGGGTGCCCGCATCCCGAAGGGAATCCTGCTGGCAGGCCATCCCGGTACCGGTAAAACACTGCTTGCCAAGGCAGTTGCCGGTGAAGCAAATGTACCGTTCTACAGCATCTCCGGTTCCGACTTTGTCGAAATGTTCGTCGGTGTCGGTGCCAGCCGTGTCCGTGACATGTTCAAGAAGGCGCAGCAGACGGCTCCGTGTATTATATTCATTGACGAGATCGACGCTGTCGGCCGTCAGAGAGGCGCCGGTTTCGGCGGCGGTCACGATGAACGTGAACAGACGCTGAACCAGCTGCTCGTTGAGATGGATGGTATGGAAGAGAACACCGGTGTTGTGGTCATTGCCGCAACGAACCGACCGGACGTTCTGGATCCCGCGCTTCTGAGAGCCGGCCGTTTTGACCGTCAGATCACAGTTGCGCTGCCGGACCGCAAGGGCAGATGTGCTATTCTTGCAGTTCATGCCCGGAATAAACACTTTGCGAAAGACATCGATATGGATGCGCTGGCCAAGAGAACTCCCGGTTTCTCCGGCGCAGATCTTGAGAACGTGCTGAATGAGGCTGCGATCCTCGCTGTCCGTGAGAATCTGGACGAGATCGGCATGGCGCAGATCGATGAAGCGATCGACCGTGTCATGATGGGCCCGGCAAAAGTCAGCCGTGTCTATGATGAAAAGACGAAGAAACTGGTTGCCTACCACGAGAGCGGACATGCCATTATCGGTCTGTTCCTGGAGAATTCCAACGTTGTCCAGAAAGTTACGATCATCCCGCGCGGCCAGGCAGGCGGATATAACCTCATGACCCCGAAGGATGAGAAGATGTTAAGCACGCGGAATGACCTGCTTGCCAGCATCACTTCCTATATGGGCGGCCGTGTCGCCGAAGAACTGTTCTTCGATGATGTTACGACCGGTGCGGTCAATGACTTCGAAAGAGCCACGAATATTGCAAGAGACATGGTTACTCTCTACGGTATGAGTGACCTCGGACCGATCAAATACGATTCCGGAAATGAAAATGTATTCCTCGGACGTGATTACAACTCACCGAGCAATGTTTCCGGCCAGGTCGCATTCGAGATCGACCAGGAAGTCCGTAAGATCGTCAACGAATGCCATGAAAAGGCAAAAGATATCATCCGGGCACACAGTGATGAACTGGAGCGTATCGCGCATGCCCTGATCGAATATGAAACACTGACTGCCGAACAGATCCAGAGAGTTGTCAAAGGGGAATCCATCGCTGATGACTTCAGTCATAAGGATGAAGAACCGAAGAACCCGCTGGAAGGCAGGGAAATCGCCGAAGTAACGGAATAAACATGAAAGAGAAGCTTCGGCTTCTCTTTTTTGAAAGGATGTATATATGGAAGAAAACACAAGTCTGATCACGGGGATCCTGACGGGCATCGCCCTTGGTTTCCTGATGGCTGCGGGTCTTCTGGTCCTGATCCGCATCTGTGATTATCCGCTTTTTGATCTTCGCTTTTATGTGATCCTCATCATTGCGGCGTTTCTGCCGTTCTGCCTGACATTTCTCAGACGCATGCCGGTAAATATTATGATGGTAAAAATCATCATGACGGCTGTTTCATTTCTGATATTATTGTTATACGCAGGAACAGCAGCGAAAGACGCCGTTTCGTATCAGCGGCTGATGACGATCGACGCAGTTCTGCACCTCGGCGCCGCTGCCGGGATCCTCGTTTCGGAGATGAGGGAAAAAGAATCATAACTTTGTTCTGACAGGGTAATAACATGAAATATCTGTTTTATATAGTGGTCGTTCTCGTTTTGCTGGGACTGCCGTACAAGATCGATATCGACAGACGCGTCCTGCGGTCCAAAAAGATGAGAGACACAATCAGGATCTGCGTTATTTCCGATCTGCACTGCAGGAGATTCGGCGATAAACAGAGCAGCATCAAAAAGATCGTAGATACCGAAAACCCGGATCTTGTCATCCTGCCCGGTGATTTTTTTGACGTGGACCGTGACCCGAACATGGTATTCTATCTGTTCCGTGCCCTGGAACAGTATCCCCTGATCTATACATTGGGAAATCACGAAGGATACATGGGCAATGATGTTAACCGGCATATTAAAAAAGCAAGGGAAATGGGTGTCCATGTACTGGAAGATGAATCGATGCTGTTTCAGAAAGGCGACAGTAAGATAGAGATCGTCGGTCTCAGGGACATACAGAGTGAAATGCAGCCTTCCCCGGACAGTATTTCCGGTCTCTTTTCCACTGACAGATACAGGATCCTTGTCTCGCATCGTCCGCACAGGGTGGATGTATACCGTGATGTCGACTGCGACCTGGTCATTTCCGGTCATTCCCACGGCGGACAGTTCCGGATCCCCTTTACCCACAAAGGCCTGATCGGCCCCAATGAAGGATTCCTGCCGGCATATACGGAAGGGCTCCATGATCTCGGCAAAAACCTGTTGTATATTTCCAGGGGCATGGCGACAGGATTCCCGGGTGTGCCAAGGTTATACAACAATCCCGAGATCGGTTTTATCGATCTGAAGGAGACGGAATAATTTTCCTTCCGAAACAGGCAATTTCTTTGTTGACGAGGAAAAAACACTATGGTATATTTATTAAGCATTCTCGGAAATGCATGGAGGTTTAGCTCAGTTGGGAGAGCATCTGCCTTACAAGCAGAGGGTCGGCGGTTCGAGCCCGTCAACCTCCACCATGTTATTTGCCGACTTAGCTCAATTGGCAGAGCAACTGATTTGTAATCAGTAGGTTGTAGGTTCGATTCCTATAGTCGGCACCATATGATGGAGACGTAGCGAAGTGGCTAAACGCGGCAGACTGTAAATCTGCTCCCTCTGGGTTCGGTGGTTCGAAACCACCCGTCTCCACCATCTTTCTAAATCGGCATCTTCGGATGCCTGTATATATTCGGGCAGTGATTGGGGCATAGCCAAGCGGTAAGGCACCAGACTTTGACTCTGGCATTCGCTGGTTCGAATCCAGCTGCCCCAGCCTTATATTTTACCACCGATGTCCCGGTAGCTCAGGTGGTAGAGCAACTGACTTTTAATCAGTGGGTCAGCGGT
>CACZPD010000067.1 GCA_902782955.1 uncultured Erysipelotrichaceae bacterium | reverse complement strand
TCTTTTCCCATCGCTTTCAGGGCATCCATCTGCTGTTTCTCATAATCTGCCTGTTTCTGAATATCCGCGAGCATTTTTTCAAAAGCTTCCAGCCGTTCCATGTCCATTCTCCTTAACAGCTGTCATAAATCTTTGTGCGCCACGACAACTGTGTAACCGTCTGTATCGTATGTGACCCCTGTCTCCGTAAACCCGTTCTTTTTCCAGAAGTGTTCTGCCTGCGGATTTCCTTTTACCCATCCGAGCCGGACAGACAGGTACCCGTATTTTTTGAGGTTTATACATAATTCTTCTATGATCTGACTGCCGATTCCTTTTTTCTGAACCGATATATCTGTCATGAAGAAACCGATGAAAGCTGTCCGGTTATCGGGAAATGCCAGGATGAGGTCCATGACCGCAGTCAGCTTTCTGCCTTCAAAGTATCCGATATAGTATTTATCGGAAAGATCCTTGCCGGGCGGCAGCGCTGCCATATCCCGGGCAATGCTTTCCTCACTCACAAAAGGAGGACAATACTGATAATACAAACTGTTGCCGCAGCAGAGATCCGCGATCGCCGGAATATCCGCATGATCCAGGCATCTTACCTGATAGTGATCTGAAAAAGATGCAATATCCATCATTGTTCCTCTTTATAGTCCAGACTCATTGTACCATCAGCCGGAGACCGTTTTACAGAAACAGTTTCATGGTTCATGACTTTCCCTGAAAAACAAAAAAGCGAATCTGTTTGTCCGCTTCCGTGTATTGTTATTTTGGCAGGCCTTTGCCCAGAAGATATGCCTGTTGGGGATACCCGCTCCGTTTCGTCATGGAAGGCGTACCGCAGCCGTATCCAAGCACCATTCCCCTGTCTTCAAAATTGATATAGCGTACCAGTGTTTTATAGTGGGCACTCAGCGCATCAAATGTCCAGTCATCCGCGTTCCAGGCTACGGTAAGCAGTGCTGATTTGAGATGCCTGCTGTTCAGACTGCTGTTGAAAGCGCAGAAACGGTCGACTGTCGTTTTCAGCTGCGCGCTCATTCCATAGTAATAAAGCGGCGTGGCGAATACGACCATATCAGAAGAAAGCAGCTCTTTACGGACCTTTTCCATATCATCTTTCTGTACACACGGGCCTTCATACCCGCAGTGAACACAGCCTGTACAAGGATGGATATCCGCATGGCAGACATCGATCACTGCACATGTATGTCCGGCTTCTTCTGCCCCTCTTTGAAATTCCTGTACCAGGATCCCGGTGGATCCTTTCCGGTTCGGACTTCCCATCAGAATCGTTATTTTCATTTTCACACCTTCCTTCTTATTCCCTGCTGTTCATTTCTCTCAGGAAACTTTTAACCTGCCTGATATATTCATCCGGTTCTTCCAGATGAACGACATGTCTTGCCTGCACACGGACAAGTTTTCCGTTCTCCAGTCTGCTTAAGGCGAACTCTGCATTTTCTTCAGACATGGCACCGTTCAGTGTCCCGTCCTCAAGGAAAGAAGTATCCGCCTGGATCAGGAGAACAGGACATACGATCTTCTGCAGCGCTTCCGCATGATCGAAACCGGCGTTCCATGTACCATCATAGAATGCCTGCCCGAAATGCGGATCATACAGATCCATTCCCCTGACCATTTCCCGGATCAGCGGAGATACAAACGGGATCTCAACGGTTTTCTGGAAATGCAGCATCCTTGACAGGAAGATCAGGGCACGGATCAAAGTCCTCGCACCCGGGAATGTATTGTTCCTGAAAAACTCGCCGGAGTTTTTGATCCAGAATATGAGATAATCCCCTTCATTATCTTCGCGGACCGCCTGATCGCTGACGGCAAAGGTACGGTACGCAACGGTCTTTCTGATCGAAGGATATTCCGACGAAAACAGGGGCGGGTCTTCCAGTACGGCCGCTTCGATGAGATCCGGTCTTTCGGCAGCCAGCCATACGGCAAGAAGTCCGCCGGATGAATTGCCGCTGACTGTCACCGGCTTCCCGATCACCTCATCAATAAACTGTGCCAGGCAGGCGCCGATCTGTTCCGCGCACATTTCATAATCATCCGGGCATCTGGTCATACCGTGACCGGGATAATCAACCGCAAATACATGATACTTTTCTGACAGAGGGATCATGACGCGGTGATAGGAAAACCAGTCAAGCATCTGGGCATGCAGAAGAAGGAGGGCAGGTTTGCCGGATCCATCCGATTCTGCATAGTGAAAACGAACATCACCGACGGTAATATCCTTTTCCGTAAAGCCCGCTTTCTTCAGTCTCACATGGCCGGGATCCCGATACAGTGCAGTATAAAGGATGACCAGCGGCATCAGTCTGAGGAAAATACGGATCAGATTAAACAGAATTCCGATCATATTCTCTCCTGTTCCCAGTATAAAGCATATCCTGTTAACAAATAATGACGAATAAATAACTTCCCGGGGTTATCATTCCCCTTCAGTACGGGTCAAATAAACTGTCAGAGGCGGTACCTTTGACGGTTCATTGGTCGCAGGAAGACCTTCTGAAAAGAATTCTATTCTGGAGGGTTTCGCGTGATCTTTTCCTTCTCTCAGAATGATCCGGAACGTACGTCTCTGCGTTTTCGATTCCATAAATATTTCCACATCTGTTTTATAGAAACGCTTCTCAGGAAGACTTCCGCGGTATATTTCCCCGAAGCAGTCAAATACCGCCTCCCCGTTTTCACCGATCACAAGTTCTGCCCTTTCATCAGGGTGCGAAAGAGCTTCCTGTGTATAATAGGAATCCTGCATATCTTTCATATCCTCATCCGTACTCACATACTTCCCGGGGTAGCCTTCAACCTGCCACCAGATATCATCTCCGAAATCGATCTCTTCACCGCTGTGTCCGTGCAGGGAGTAATCCGGGATCAGCGGATAATCCTTTTCCCCGATCCGGACGGTAAATGCCTTCTCCGGTTCCACCGGGGATTCGTTTTCTGACTGTGCTTCCCAGAGGGATACCGGTTCCGTAAACCTGTTCATGTATCCCTTCTCCGTATAGATCGTTGAATCATACGGCGATTCAAAACAGATATGTCTGCCGTCCGCCAGCCGGCATTCATACAGGAATGTACGGGTATTGTTGCGTTTGGGGGGATCATCATAGCGTGCCGCTTCTCCGATGACACCTTCAAAAATCAGACTCTTCCCTGCCGGTACAGTGATCTTCCCGAGTGCATTTCCTTCCGTATCGGTTTCCGTGACTTCAAGATCTTCCAGAAGTCTGCAGGCAGTATTATAGGAATCGATCTGCAGGTTTCTGTCCCTCAGGAAAAACCTCTTATATCTCGAAGACGGGTCACTTGGGAAGGAATAATGTCCGTGCGGAATGAAAGAAGACTTGTCATAGCTTTTTTCGCCGAACGAACGCCGGACTTCCGCCATGTGCACACAGTATGGATTATACGGGACGGCAAGCTGGATCTCCCGCAGGAAACTGTCAAAATACTGCGAAGGATTATACGCAAACCTTCCGAATCCTCCGTCCGGTCTGGAAAAATCATAGAAGAAACCTTCCTGGTATCCGATCCGTCCTCTGAAGAGATAAAATTTCCCCTCTGCACGGATGATATAGTAATCCGAAATATCATCCCCGTATTCGATCTCCAGTTCTTCCTCTTCCTTATTGTCTTTCATGATGCGGATCGTATGTGAACCGTCTTTTTCACCAAGCATGACAGACATGTCCCCGTGCGGCAGATCATATACTGCCCCGCGGTCGATCATTGCGATATAGGATTCCGGTGCTTCTGACAGTGCTTCCGCCTTTTCCCCGGATAACGCATCATAAGTATATGAAACGGTAACTGCCCGGTCGGAGTAGTCACCCTTCTCCCTCCGCTTTTTTTC
>CACZPD010000066.1 GCA_902782955.1 uncultured Erysipelotrichaceae bacterium | reverse complement strand
TTCAGAATTCCCATGGCAATATTCGTATTGCCCACATCTACTGTCAGCAGCATTTTATGATCTTCCTTTCAGGCAGTGTTTCAGTATCTCTGCGGCCGTTTCCTCTTTGGAACGCATGCCGATATCATATTTCCCGTCCCGTGAGAGAAGGATGACGTGATTCGTATCCCCGGCAAAACCGGCTCCTTTTTCCGCAATGCTGTTGGCCGCGATATAATCACAGTTTTTCTTTACCAGCTTGCCTGACGCGTTCTCGATCAGGTCTTCTGTTTCCATCGCGAATCCGATGATGACCTGCCCTTCCGGTTTTGTCTTTCCGAGCGACGCGAGAATATCCGTTGTACGCTTCAGGGAAATATACATATCATCATCTGATTTCTTCAGCTTATGATCCGCTGTCTCCGCAGGTGTATAATCCGCCACTGCCGCAGACATGATGACCGCGTCCGCATCCGCCGCTTCCCGGATGACAGCTTCCGCCATATCCGCCGCGCTTACCACAGGGATCATATGCACGCCGGCAACCGGGTCCAGACTTGTTTTACCGCTGACCAGCGTCACATCCGCCCCGTAATTCCGGGCTGCCTTTGCCAGTTCATAGCCCATCTTACCGCTGGAATGATTGGTGATATAGCGTACCGGGTCGATCGCTTCCTGCGTCGGTCCGGCCGAGATGACGACCTTCTTCCCGCTCAGGAATTTATCTTCTTCAAGCAGTTCCTCAATGCGGTCCAGGATCTCATCCGGTTCCGGGAGTCTTCCCTTCCCGGTATCCCCGCAGGCAAGATAGCCTTCAGCTGCTTCCTGGATCCGCATGCCGTATTTCCTGCATATCGCGATATTATCCTGCGTCACAGGGTTTTCCAGCATATGGGTATTCATGGCCGGCACGATGAGTTTTGTGCATTCAGCCGCCAGGAATGTCGTCGTCAGCATATCATCGGCGATCCCGTGCGCGATCTTGGCAATGACATTTGCCGTAGCCGGCGCGATCACAAACAGGTCTGCTTTCGCAGCCAGTGAAATATGATGGACATCCGGCACAAAATCAACGGAAAACATATCCGTGATCACCCTCTGTCCGCTCAGTGTCTGAAACGTCAGGGGCGTCACAAAAGCCTCTGCTTCCTTTGTCATCAGCACGTGCACTTCGTATCCTTTTTTCTTCAGCGAAGAAACAAGCGAGCATATCTTGTATGCCGCAATACCGCCGGTCACGCCGACTATAATACATTTGTTTTTCATATTCTTTTCCTCAGCGTCATTATATCATGCCGTTTACGCTATAATGAACCGGGAGGCGTTTATGAAACGATTTTTGGTTATATCGGATATCCACGGCGATGCGGCAGGCGTTGCAGTCATGGAAGAAGCACTTGTCAGACACGGGCTGAAGGAGATCCTGTGCCTCGGCGATATTCTGTATCACGGTCCGCGGAACGACCTGCCGGCCGGGTACGCGCCGAAGGAAGTGATTCCCGTCATGAACAGGCACAGCGAAGAGATCACCGCCGTCAGAGGCAACTGCGACGCGGAAGTGGATCAGATGGTGCTGGATTTCCCCATCACTGCCGACTACAGCATTTTCTTCCTGGAAAAGCGACGTGTATTCATGACCCACGGCCATGTCGCAGCGCCTGATCATATGCCCCGTCTGAAAAAAGGAGATGTCTTTCTTTCCGGACATACGCATGTTCCGACCGCTTTCGCCGGCGGCGGGATCTATATGCTGAACCCGGGGAGTATTTCCCTGCCGAAAAACGGACATCCGAAAACATACGGCATTCTGGACGAGGAAGGATTTACGGTATATACAGAAAAACATGAACCGTATATGTCTGTCCGTTTCGAGTGATCCGGAGCCTGCGCATGATCCCTTTCACAACATCAGACACCGGAAAAATCAGACAGGCCGCATCCTCCTTCGCGGAATCTTTTCTTGCGGATGAAGGGCTGATCTCTTCCTGTCTGAACCGGAAGGAAGCGGAAACATATTTCTTTCTTCTGCTGAAGGAATACATACGCATCAGGGCGGTATACGCAAGCAGCGAAAAAGAAGAAGGCTACATCATCTTTCACCGCAAAAAACAGGGCATTCCCTGGTACCGGGAACTTTCCCTGTTCGTTTCCTATCTCCGCTTTCTTCCCTTTTCCGCCATGCAGAAACTGATCCTGGCCCAGCGTGACTGGGAGGATTACAGCATTACCTTTTCCGATCTTCCGGATTATGTGGATGTTTCGTTCATCTGTGTTAGGCCGGAATACCGGCATCAGGGATTTTTCCGCCGGCTGATGCAGGAAGCTTTTAACGAAGCGGATCATCACGGCATTCCGTGTGTACTGGATACGGATTCCGAAGAAAAGGCAAAACGCTATGAACATATCGGCATGACGGTCCGCAAGGAAAAGGAACTGGAAAGCGGCCTCCATATGTTCACATGTATCTATGATCCGAAATAAAACCGGCAGGCCGGTTTTTTTAGTATTCCATCTGTCTGTAATATCTGCGAGTCGTCATCGGATGCTGAAGATAGTATTCCATATAGGCATCAAGGCGGTTCAGCACTGCCCGTACGACCAGGTGCGAGATCGTTCTGCGGTATTCTGGATCGATTCCTTCCAGCGCATAGTCTTTCGTATCGATGATACGGTAATTGTCACAGACCTTCGGCAGGAAAGCAGCCACGCGCAGTGCCAGCGGCCGCTGTTCATCCTCCCCGACCAGCAATGTAACCGGGGTATCCTTTACAACGATCTCCAGGCATCCATGAAAGAATTCCTGGCAGGAGATCGATTTTGTACGGATCCACAGCTGTTCCTCCCAGTAGCACATCGCGTGGGAATATGCCGCGCCGTACAGGTTTCCGCTGCCGATAAAATAATGCGGATAATCCGGATGTTCTTTTATGAACGCTGAAAGACTGCGGGCTGTTTCCCTCCCCCATGCATCGGCTTCCTTTTCCACCGTCACAAGGGCATCCGCGAGATGTTCCTCCTTCATCGCGCAGTAATGCGCATAATCCAGAAATTCCCCGTTTTTATACATCAGATAATTACATACTTCATAGAATTTGAGCTGTTCATTCTTAGGCGAAACAACCAGGAAGTCGTACATGTTTTCCTGTGTCATCAGGGATCCCGGTGTGTCGATGAAACTGAATACACGCGCTCCTTTTTCTTTGACACACCGCACCAGTCTGACCATTTCATCGGTCGTCCCGGATACGGAAGAAAGGATCACCACTGATCCTGAAGAAAATCTTTTGTTGCCAGTCGTCAGGAATTCCGCCGCGTTGTCAGCGAAAACGGGCAGGGATGAACGGCCGCGCATGTATACTTCCGCCTGCATGCATGAAGCGTATGTTCCGCCGATGCCGATAAACCAGATGCCGTCAAAACCATCTGCCCAGATCCGGTCGATGATTTCTTCGATCTGTTTCCGCAGGGATAATCCGGCCTGAATACCTTCACGCACTTCTTTCTCATTGAAACTGCGGAGGACCGGTTCTTTTTCCGTATATTTATCCATGTCTTCCTTCCTGTCTGAACGCCCCGTAATATCCAAGCGTTTCACTTGCTTTTCTGCTTCCGAGTTCCATGCATTTTTCTGTATCATATCCATTCAGATATCCATGCAGGAATCCGGCAATATAACTGTCCCCGGCACCCATGGTATCCGTTATGATCTGTGTCTTATGGATACCGCAGATATGGAAACCATCCTGATCCAATGTCACCGATCCTTTTTCGCCGCGCATTGCGGTAACAACACCTATGCCCTGATTCTGAAAATCCCGCATGATCTGCCGCAGACTGTCATCGTCTTCGGAAGATGAGAAAAAGAGAAGATCGAGATACGGCACAACTTTCTGTGTTATCTCATCAAACGGTCTGTCCGCGGCGTCAAACGCAAGATGTCCGCCGGCAGAAAGGATCGCCGGAAAGGCATCTTCCTGCCTTCCCCACAGATCAGATACAGCCAGATCCGCTGAAGCGATAAAGGTGATATCCTCTTCCGGCAGGACAAAAGAGGACAGAACCCCCTCGTCGTAATCACCAAGAATTCTCTCATTTCCGCGCAGCTCCACATCGCACACTGCGCTTTTCCCTTCCAGAATATGGATATGATCTGCCGGTATATTTCTTTCCTTCAGCTGCCGCAGAAGGTACATGCCGTTTTCATCATTCCCGATCGCTCCTGCATATTCAGCGTTCGTTCCCAGTTCTCTGGCATGCACTGCCATATTGACCGGTCCGCCGCCGGCGAAAAAGACCCCGCCTTCAAGATTCCGGTAATGATCCATGCAGTGCGAACCGAATGTCACCAGTTTTTTCATTTTACATATATTTGCGGAAGAACGCGCATTCCTCATCATTGCATAACGCCGCTTCCGCAAGACGGATATTGCAGTGGAATACATGTCCAAGCGGATTCTGCTTTGTGCCGTAGAAATGATATGCGAACGGGATGCCGAGTTTTTTCAGCACAGGTGTAAGCAGTTCCGGCTGTTCATTCAGGAAATCTTCGTTGCTTGTCATGATAAAGACCGGCGGGAAATTCTCCGTGATATAGGAAACTCCGCTCAGCAGCGCCATCTCTTCATCCGTTCCGCCCTGCGGCAGGATGTCTTTCATCATGGCAGGCGTCATGGTATCTTTTTCGCTCCGGACCATCTGATAAATACCGCAGTTCAGAGCTGCCGCTTTTACATGGAATCCTTCCGGAACAGCGAACGGGTATTTCGCGGCATATGCCGGATTGGTCAGGATACATGTATACAGTGTCAGATTGTGTGCGCCGGCGGAATCACCGACCATGAAGATCCTGTCTGTGTCAAAACCGTATGTGTCTGCGTTCCGCATGACCCATCCGCAGACAGAATTGGTATCCTCCAAAGATGCCGGGAATTTGTTTTCCGGTGCAAGACGGTAGGTAAAATTAACGACCGCGAATCCGCGCTGCGCCAGTGACATGCAGTAGAACTGATAGACCTCCTTGTCACCATAGACCCAGGCACCTCCGTGCACGCTGATGATGACCGGAAGCTTTCCTTCCGTTCCTTTCGGGCGGTACACATCCAGAACCTGCCATACCGGGTCTTCCCCGTAAACAATGTCATCAAAACGGACAACATCTTCGGGTGTTGTAAGTCCTTCGTCACGCTTTTTGTCGCCTTCCGCGAACTGTTTTCGAATGATCTCTGTCATGCTGGGCATAATGCATCCTCCTGTATTGATATTGTACTGAAACGTGTTCAGAGAATAATCCTGCTGTACTGTTTTACATACTTTGTCCCTGCTCAATATCCCGTACGGCAAGTTCATGCCGGATCCGGTTGAGTACATGCCGTTTATCCAGGCTCCAGCGCGGTGCGATCAGGTTTTCACGGTCACCGTCACCGGTCAGCCGGTGTATGACGATATGCGGATCCAGCGCTGCGATGCAGTCACAGAGAATACTGACATATGCATCTTCATCCAGTGCCGTAAAAATTCCTTTTTCATATTCTTCCGCAAGATCGGTATGTTTCAGGATATGAAGCAGATGCAGTTTGATCCCGTCGATCTTCTGTCTGTTCAGATGCCGTATCGTTTCCAGGATCATTTCCCTGTCCTCGCCCGGCAGCCCGATAATGACATGTGTAATCACCGGGATCCCGATTTCATGCAGGTTTTTTACTGCTTCATCAAAAACAGCCAGCGGATATCCGCGGCGGATATAATTCGCTGTTGTTTCGTGGATCGTCTGCAGTCCCAGTTCGATCCAGATGAATTTATCCGGATATTCCTCTTTCAGCTCCCTGAGAAGCGCAAGGACATCCTCACCGAGGCAGTCCGGTCTTGTGGCGATATCGATGCCCGCAAACAACGGATCGCACAGTGCAGCAGTAAATAATTTTTTCAGCTGTTCCGCCGGCGCGTATGTATTGGTGAATGCCTGGAAATATGCAATAAAATCACCGGGTTGTGCCGGCCGGTGATTCCATATCAGATCTTCACGGGATAGTTTTTGTCCTTTATATGCCAGTGCGAATTCGCCTGACCCTTTTCCGGAACAGAAAATACAGCCCCGCGTACCGGCCCTGCCATCCCTGTTCGGACATGTCATACCGGCATCCAGCGCGGCGCGGTACAGTCTTCTTCCGAAGGTATTTTTGCAGAAGGTGCTGAAGCTGTAATATCTCTCATCCTTCATAAAGTTCGTCCAGAGCGTCCAGAATACATTCGATTTCCATGGCAGCGTTCTTTACCTGCTTAATAGCCTGGTTGATCTTTTCCTGCACATAGATATCGGAAATGAAATTGTCAAACAGCACATCCGCAACGAAAAGGAAATCATCCACGGTAAAGTCTACCTGCATGTAGGATTCCACATCCCGCAATTCATTTTTCAGGCGTTCAATACAGTACTTGGCTTCAATGATCTCATCATTTGCCTGTCGCATTTTGGCATTCTTGCCCATACTGATGAGCATGCCGCCGCCGAAAAGATCCACCAGACCCCATTTCTTGGCTTTATTGAGCAGTTCTTCCGCCTGCGACAGATGATAAAGCGCGTCATTTCCCGCATTGATCGCTTCCAGTATTTCCTTTTTCTGATCCATATGTATAGTTTACCGCAAAAAGAAGCGTGCCGTATGTATTTTCGCATGGATTCCAGCAAAAAGACCGGCACTCCTGACGGAATACCGGTCCCTGAACAGATTTTCTGCTGTTATCTCAGTCTGCTTTCATCACATGCGCGATCAGTTCTGCCGTATAGTCCCTGCCTGCTGTTTCAGAATTGATGCAGAGATCATAGGTGTCCTTGTCTCCCCAAACCGTATCACTGTGCGCTTTGTGGTAATTTCTGCGGATGTTGTCTTCTTCGCGCATCGCCGCAATTACATCTTCGTCATTTTCCATACCTGCGTACAGCGGTGAGACTTTTGCCCGGATGATCTTGGCATGTATGTCTGTCGCATAAGTCAGTACGGTAACACAGCTGTAGCCGCGCACCTCGATCATTTCCTTCGTTGCCCTGTCATGGATCAGACAAGGGCCTTTTGCCAGGGCGCGGTCGATCGCGAGATCAAAAGCTTTTGTGATCCTGTCATACCCCGGTTCAGAGATGATCTCTTCCCTGGTAATATCATTTTTCCGCAGTTTCTGTTCAAAGGTTCGGACTTCTTCCATCGTCACGCCTGTTTCCGGCACAAGATCAAGCAGGAATACCGCATCGTAATACGTATATCCGGCCGCTTTGCATGCTTTGTTTCCAATCATTCTGCCCATACTGCTGTATTCGCTGTCGAGCAGGACACAGTCCGGTTTCGAGAACTGTTTTTCAAATTCCGCAATGCCTTCCGTGCTCTTTACATTGTTGATATTTTCATACATGGCTGTTTTCCCCTATTCCAATATTTCCCCGTTCGATTCGCAGACTTTTTTGTACCAGAAGAAGCTGTCTTTTCTGCTTCTGGAGAAATCGCCTGTGCCGTCATCATTTCTGTCAACGTAAATGAATCCGTAGCGCTTGTACATTTCACCTGTTCCTGCCGAAACGAGGTCGATGCATCCCCAGGTCGTGTATCCGATCAGCGGTACACCGTCTTCTTCCACTGCCTCTTTCATGACCTTGATGTGGTCTCTGAGGTAATCGATCCTGTAGCTGTCATGCACGGAGCCGTCTTCTTCCTTCTTGTCGATCATGCCCATGCCGTTTTCCACGACCATCAGCGGGACGCCCGGATAACGGTCAGACAGTTTGTTCAGCGTCCAGCGCAGTCCTTCCGGATCGATCTGCCAGCCCCACGGCGTAGCTTTCAGATACGGGTTCTTTCCGCCGAATACGAGGTTTCCGCCGGTCTGTTCTTCAGCCTTTGTACCGCTTACCGTCATGGACATGTAATACGAGAATGTATACATATCGACTGTGCCTTCCTTCAGGATCTTCTGATCCTCTTCGTTATCCATAAAGGAGAAATCCTTCACGCCGAGGCTCTCATAATACTTTTTCGTAAACGGCGGATAGCTTCCTCTGACATGCACGTCGCCGCAGATATTGTTGAAGCGGTCATCTTCCCTCTGCGCCGCCAGCATATCCAGCGGATGACATGTGGCAGGATAGGAAGTCAGATGTGCGATCATACAGCCGATCATGAAATCCGGATTGATCTCATGTCCTGCTTTGACAGTCAGGGCGGAAGCGACGAATTCATTATGCAGCGCTTCCAGTCTCTTCTGCGGGTCATCGATCAGTTCGTTGACCGGCCTCTGCGCTGTGTTTTTCAGGTCCTCCTCAAGCACGAGACCTACGCCGTTATAGGCTCCGCCGCCGGGCATCAGTGCAGCGTTGATCTCATTGAATGTCAGCCAGTATTTAACTTTGTCTTTATATCTCCTGAAGCATGTCACAGCATATTTGACAAACAGATCAATAGTCTTCCTGGAATAGAAACCCTGATACTTCGTTGTGATCGCCCACGGGATCTCGTAATGGGACAATGTGACCAGCGGTTCAATGCCGTTCTTTTTGCATTCATCAAATACTTCATCGTAGAATTTCAGACCTTCTTCGTTCGGTTCCGCATCGTCGCCGTTCGGATAGATCCTCGACCAGTTGATGGAGAGACGGAAACATTTGAAACCCATCTCACCGAACAATTCGATATCCTCTTTGAAATGATGATAGAAATCGATCGCCTGATGGCTAGGATAATAAACGCCTTCTTCGATTACCGGTGAAAATTTGCGCGGCGTGCTCACATTGCCGCCCTTTAACATGTCAGCGCAGGAAAGACCTTTTCCGCCTTCCAGATAACCGCCTTCGCACTGGTTTGCCGCAACAGCGCCGCCCCACAGGAATCCTTCTTTAAAACCCATACGTTCTCCTCTCTTTTTTTATGACTGACCGGGTTCATCCGGCCGCAGTTTCCCCTCCAGAAAGTGTTTCCGGCATAACGCGATATATTCGTCATTTGCCCCGAGCATGATCTGTGCGCCTTCCCTTACGATACCCTTCGCGTTGTAGCGGGCATTGCACGTTGCTTTCTTCCCGCACCAGCAGACCGTCTTGATCTCATGGATCTCATCGCATATCGCAATCAGGCGTTCGCTGCCTTCAAACAGGTTGTTCTGGAAATCCGCCCGCAGACCGTAGCACAGAACCGGGACTTCCAGGTCATCCACAATGTGCGCAAGGAAATCGATCTCCGCTTTCTTCGCAAACTGGATCTCATCCACGATCACGGCATTATACTGTTTCAGGTCTTCGTCCTTCATCGCGCAGACTTCCGAAAGAAGAATGCATTCCTTTTCCAGACCGATCCGGGAACGCATGATCCGGTTCCCGTCCCTTGTATCGATATTGGTTTTGGCCAGAAGCGCCTTCTGTCCTCTTTCCGTATAATTATAGTGCACCATCAAAGCATTGGCAGTCTTGGAACTGCCCATCGCGCCGTAGTAAAAATATAATTTTGCCATATATTCCCTCTGTCTATATTAAACTATGAAACTGCCCGGACATAAAGAACAATACATTTTGAAATGTATTGCAGACCCGTTGACGAAAGCACCAAATGAGTATAATATTTGATTAGATGTTGCGTATAACGCACATTTACGCTCACTATTATATACTTTTTAAATATAATATGCGCCCTGCATCAATATGCGGGAAAACGATACGGGAAAGGAAGTTTTCATAATGGGAAAAACATATATCTGCATTGATCTGAAATCCTATTACGCATCCGTTGAATGTGTTGCCCGCAATCTGGACCCGCTCAAGGCATATCTTCTGGTTGCGGACGAAAGCCGCAGTGACAAAACGATCTGCCTTGCCGTATCGCCGAAGCTGAAAGAGATCGGTGTTCCCTCCCGTCCCCGCCTGTTTGAAGCGAAGCAGAAGATCCGGGAATATGAACGGAAAAACCGCTGCCAGATCCCGTTTATCGTCGCCGTGCCGCGGATGGCGAAATACGAAAGGATCTCCGCTGATATCTATTCGATCTATCTGCAGTATGTTTCCGCCGAAGACATTCATGTCTACAGCATCGATGAATGCTTCATTGACGCCACTCCCTACCTGCATTTCTATGAGGAGGAAGCTGAAAAGCAGAATACTTCCGCCGCCCGGATCCTGGCTGTCACGATCATACGGCATGTACTCTCCGTGACCGGCATCACGGCAACGGCCGGCATCGGGACCAACCTGTATCTTGCCAAAGTGGCCATGGACATCGTCGCAAAAAAATCACCGGCTGACCGGGACGGTGTGCGCATCGCCGAACTGGATGAAAACAGTTATCCCCTTCTGCTGTGGGATCATCAGCCGCTGACGGACTTCTGGCAGATCGGGACCGGAAAAGCAAGACGCCTGAACAACGCCGGTCTGTACACGATGGGTGATATCGCCGCAATGAGTCAGAAAAATGAAGAATGGTTTTATCAGATCTTCGGCATTGACGGGGAGATCCTGATCGATCACGCGTGGGGACTGGAGCCGGTATCCATGCCGGACATCAAAAACTATCATTCCCCTTCGCACAGCCTGCACAGCGGACAGGTGCTTCCGAAACCGTACTCCTTTGCGGATGCACGGCTCGTCTTTACGGAAATGATCGATATCCTGTGCGCCGACCTGTTTGAAAAGAAACTCACCACCCGCAGCCTGTCGTTCTGGATCAGCTACGATCCCGTTTCCCTTGAAGCGGTGCCGGAATATGACGGACCTCTTTCCGTGGATTTTTACGGGCGTATCTATCCGAAACATACGACGGGGATCGTCCGGTTTCACAACCGCACAAACAGCACAAAGCAGATCACGGCCGCCCTGCTGGAAGCATTTGATCAGAAAGTCCAGCACCGGTTTTACATCCGGCGGCTCGGGATCGCTGCCGAAGATACCGTAAAAGGATACGGCATGTTTCAGATGGACCTGTTTACGGATTATGAAAAAGAAGAAAAGGAACAGCATGTACAGCAGGCGATCGCAGTCATACGGAAACGCTACGGGACCAATGCCGTGCTCAAGGGGATGAACCTGCTGGACAACGCGACCGCGAAAGACAGAAACGAACAGATCGGCGGTCATAAAGCATAATCATATGAGAGGAATACTATGAATCAGGCCACGCAGTCATTTAAATATACCGCTGTCCTTATGCAGGGCAGACCGGTCCATAACGGGGACTATTTTTCCCTGAAACATCCGCAGATGCGTCCGGGGCAGCGTGCCAAGCTGTTCCTGCCGTTTGCGGCACTGAAAGGATTTGACAATGAGATCCTGTCAAAGGAAGTCCCATATACACGCAGACCCGATCCGGATCCGGATGAGCTGTGGGAACTGAACAGCCGGATCACACAGCTGTGCCGGCTGACGTCTGCCGGAAAAGAAGCGCGCAGAAACCGCGTCACCGCTGAGATCACGGTGTTTGTCCCATGCGGGGATCCCCATAATGAAGCATATCTCTCTAAAGGACAGTGCATCCCGTATACGGGCATCGTCCGCCGGACAGATCCTGTTATGCGCAGGATCCTGCTGGATCAGACGGAGATCTCATTCGACGATATCATCCGCATCCGGATCCTTTCCGCCGGAAAAGAAAAAACCGCTGAATAACAGCGGTCATGTACAGGATCAGAGTTTGCTGTAGGCAACGGAGATCTTGCTGGCAACTCTTGCGTTGTTGTAGGCAAGCTGCAGATTGGACGCAAAGGATTCACCGCCGGTGGAATCTTTGATATCTGCCAGGAGGAACGGGGTAATGTTCTTGCCGCGGATGCCCTTCTGGTTTGCCTTTTCGATCGATGCTGAAATGACTTTTTCCATATAATCGAAATCAAGTCCGTATTCATGCGGGATCGGATTGCCGATGATCGCGCCGCCTTTGAGGCCGAGATCCCATTTGGTCTTCATGATCTTTGCGATGATCTCCGGATCTTCTGCGCGGTAATCAACACCGAATCCGCTCTTTTCACAATAGAATGCCGGGAAGTCGTCGGTTTTGTAGCCGATAACCGGTACGCCCATCGTTTCCAGATATTCCAGTGTTCTGCCGATATCCAGGATCTGCTTGCAGCCGGCACAGACAACGCATACATCCGTGTTGGCCAGTTCCTGCAGGTCAGCGGAGATGTCCATTGTTTCCTGACCGTTGCGGTGAACGCCGCCGATACCGCCGGTCGCAAAGAAACGGATGCCGGCCAGTGATGCGATCAGCATCGTTGTGGCAACTGTAGTAGCGCCGGTCATGCCGGAAGCCAGATAAACCGCAACATCCCTGCGGGATACTTTTCCTACATTCTCTGCCTTGCACATGATTTCCAGTTCTTCGGAAGTCAGTCCGACTTTCAGTTTTCCGCCGATAATGGCTGTTGTCGCAGGAATCGCGCCTTCCGCCCTGACGATCTCTTCCACTTTGTGGGCAAACTCCACATTCTGCGGATACGGCATGCCGTGGGAAAGAATGGTGCTTTCCAATGCCACGACCGGTTTTCCTTCATCGATCGCTGCCTGAATTTCTTCTGAAATGCTGAGGTACTCTTTCTTCATTTTTTTCTCTCCTTTAAAATCGTTTCTATCAGATCGGCACTGAATGCCGGATTGATTACTTTTTCACTCATGACCGCAGCTATTCCTGCCGCCATGGCATGATCGATCATCTGTTTTGTATCCATATGACGGACATGTCCGCATACCATCGCTGCCATAAAGGCATCTCCTGCGCCTGACGCATTGACCATATTCCGGACCGGTTTCAGTTTTCTCTTATAATAATGTCCTTCCGCGTCCATGTAGATGCATCCTTTTTCTCCCATGGAAACACAGACAACACCGGTTCCCTTTTCAAGCAGTGCTTTTCCTGCTTTCATGACGCTTTTTTCATCATGTACTTCCATACCGGTCAGCACGGACAGTTCTTTTAAATTCGGCTTGATGAAATAGAATCCGCCCGCAAGATCGCGGATCTTCTCAGCCAGTGCTTCGCTCGTCGGATCGATGAAGACAGGAACCGGGAGTTCAGTCAGGAACTTCAGGGATTCAACCGGCAGCGCGGGATCACAGACGACCGCGGCCGCACCGCACAGCATCGGCATCCTGCTCTTCAGGAATTCCGGTGTCAGATGTTCAAACACACGCATCTCTGTCAGTGCAAGGTACATATCATTTTTATCATCCAGTATCTGCATGAAGACACCGGATGACGCGTCTTCTATTTCCACAGATTCCGAAACATCTATGCCTGCTTCCCGGCATTCGTTCAGCAGGATCTTTCCGAACAGATCATTTCCCGCCGCAGTCACAAAGCGCACGGGAACCTGGAGCCGTGAAAGGTTTTCCATAATATTGTGCGTAACCCCGCCGATATTGGCGGAAATATGCCCCGGATGATCATAGTGGATCTTCAGATCGCCGCTGCTCTTTCCGTAAATGTCGAGATTCAGACTGCCGACACCTGCCACATACGTATCTTCGTTGATCAGATAACCGCGCCCGCGGATGATCCCCTTCTTTTCCAGCCGGGAGATATGAACGCCGACTGTACTTCTCTTGATGCCGAGCTTTTCCGCAATCTCATCCTGTGTGATCATCGGATTCTGACGGATCAGGTTCAGGATCTCATTCTCTCTGTTCATAACGCTCCTTTTATAAATAATTGTTTAATATATTAAGCTAAAGATTATGATAGAGTATCCCGTTTCCGGTGTCAACAGACCTTCTGAATATTCATGCATGCAGAAAGCGCTTTCAGATGTATCCGTTTACATTTTTAAGATTTTTAAAAACTTCATCTCCCTTCTGTTGCAATGCCGGTTCCGGCAGGGTATAACAAAAAACATAGGAAAAGGAGGTAAGCTTTTGAAAAACGTTCTGAATACTGACGGGCCGGAAAATGCCCGCAAGGAAGAGCTTGGTGAAAACATCAGGATCACCCTGACTGCAGTCAGTCAGCCGGATCACGGCTTTCACATCGGAGAAAAAGTCCGCCTTTCCGCTGACAACGGCAGGTTTTGTTTTCTTGACGACAACAACTGCATCGTTGCGTCTGAGATCTGCGCTAACGTGACCGAAAGAGAAGCGAAACTTCTCTCCTTCATAAAAGCCGGTTTCACGATTACGCAGGTAACAGGAAGGATCATCAAAGCGGAAATGACCGCCCCGCAGTCCCTCTCATATGACGGAACCAGCGAGTGGTCATATCTCGTCTGATCTGCAG
>CACZPD010000065.1 GCA_902782955.1 uncultured Erysipelotrichaceae bacterium | reverse complement strand
GGTGCACCAGACAAGACTTGAACTTGCACGGGTCTCCCCATACGCCCCTCAAGCGTACGTGTCTGCCGATTCCACCACTGGTGCATGTGCTTTAGTATTATAGCACTAAAGCACGTTAATTGTTAAGAGAAAATTTAAATGTTTCTCCGTTCGTCAGAATTGTGATCGTATCGCCTTCATTTACCAGCAGCATATCCAGCACATCCTCATACTTTGCCTTGTAGATCTGGCTGTCGGTATCGACGATGTAAAGCCATGTGTTTCCGTTCTGGTCGATCGTCTGCATCTTCGCGACGGTGATCGTCTTTTCGGCATATCCTTCATCACTGCCCACATCGATATCTTCATCGTTGGATGTGATATCGCCTGCCAGGAGTGCCTTGTATTTGGCAATGCATTCACTCTGGGTGGATGCGGTCGCGACGATGTTGTACTGCTCGACGTTGACGGCGGCGTACATCTTCACGAGGCCGTTTGCGTCCTTCAGGACCATGATGTATGTCGGCGTGTTGTCAATGTTGATGAGGGAAGGGAAGGATGCGGTATAGCCTTTTTCCTGTACTTCTCCCTCAGCGCTCTTCATTCCTGAGAATTCATCCGCGCCGGCACAGCTTACATACCGTGTTTCGGAAGTTCTTTCGTTGGCGAGGATAAAGCCGAGATTGGAGCTGTCCCCGTTGACGGAAGTGATGCCGGTATAGATCCAGATGTCACCGTCTTTTGCGATGTATCCGTAATCCGGATAGGAAGTGCTGTCACCGTCTTCGTCAACTGTCCGGATGGTCGTGACCTGACGGCAGTCCTTCTGTGAGAAGATGCTGTTCAGGAAACCATGCTGGAGCTGGGAATGGTTGTTGTACTGATCGCAGATCAGGTCACCCGGGAAAACAACATCTGCCCAGACCGGAACACTGTCGATATCATAACGGCTGATCTTTCCGCTGACCGGGTCGATCACCAGGGCGCCGGTTACCGTTTCCCCGCCGAAGAGTCCCACCGCGTGATCATAGATCGAAGCCACATACCACGGATTGCCTTCTTCATCGATCTCAAAATGGATATTGTCCACCATCAATGTCGGATAGGCGAAGCGGATGCGTCTGTACAGGTCTTTTGAAAAATAGGCGGACGGCACATAGCGCATGCCTTCTTTCAGGGAAATGTAATCCGCTGACATGTCTACAGGATCAACGACGACATAGCCGGGTATGCCGGTATCGCGGTTGCTGCGGTATTTGAAGAAGCCGTCATAGCGCAGCGGCGCTACCTTTACAGGGGAATCCTGATAATTGATCTGCATATAGTCCCCGACATTGAACTGGCTTACTACAGAAGACAGCGAACCGATCCTTCTGTCACCGAGACGCTCCGCTGAAGCTGTATCCATCAGCGCGATGGAAGAAGATCCGGAAGCCGACGGGATGATATCGATCGTATCTTCCGTGACTTTCAGGATCTGGCTGTACTTCTTCGCGTGGAAGAGTTTGGAACTGCCGACCAACGCCGTAATGAGGACGAATACCACGATGACCGGTATCGCGATCAGCGGTCTTTTCAGCGAGAACGGCGCTTTTCTTTTCAGCCCGTACAGCATCTTGTTCAGGGTGTACAGGATCAGGATAAGGATCAGAAAGAACCAGAACTGCAGGCTTTTCAGATTGATGGGCGGCAGAATGAAATACCAAAGGATAAATGCCGGGATCAATGTGATCACTGCCGGGACAAGAACTGCCTTGAGATCTTCGTTTCCTTTCTGTCCTGAAGGGAACCGGATCTGAATGCTTTTGATTTTCTTCATGTGTATTTCCTCCAAAAAAATGAATACCGGCTGTGCCTGTATTCAGATGGCTCGGGAATCTGCTCATACAGGACAAAGCCTTGTATGAGTCCTGCCATTTCACTGTATGCCGGATTTTTGATCGGGATGACGGCATACAGGCACATATGTGTCGGCTACTCCCTCAATACAAATACTAATATAGCACAGTTTGACCGCCGGTCAAGACATGATTTTATTGTTTTTTAACAGATGAACACATATAATAAACACGTTTTGAAAAGGAGAAAAATGCATGGATTATCAGAAGATTATCAATATAGCAGTGATCGCGCACGTTGATGCCGGCAAATCTACGCTCGTAGATGCGTTTTTAAAACAAAGCCATGTGTTTAAGGATAACGAAAAAGTAGTCGACTGTATCATGGACAGTGATGATCTTGAACGGGAGAGGGGAATTACGATCTATTCCAAGAACTGTTCCGTTACATATAAGGATTATAAGATCAATATTGTTGATACACCTGGCCACGCGGATTTTTCCAGTGAAGTGGAGCGGATCATCAAGACGGTCGATACCGTCATCCTGCTCGTTGACTCCGCTGAAGGTCCGATGCCGCAGACGAGATTCGTTCTGCAGAAATCCCTTGAATGCGGACTGAAGCCGATCCTGCTGATCAATAAAATGGATAAGAACGATGAACGTTCGATCGAAGTGATCGATGAAGTATACGACCTGTTCCTGGAACTGAACGCAGCCGATGACCAGCTGGATTTCCCGATCCTGTACGGCATTGCTCGCCAGGGCATTGTCCGCTACGAACCGGACGATACCAATAACGATATCGTCCCGCTGTTTGAGACGATCATCCACCATACCCAGAGCTATCCGGATCTGATGGATGAACCGGTGCAGATGCAGATCTGCGCGCTTGCATACGATGATTATATCGGCCGTCTCGGAATCGGC
>CACZPD010000064.1 GCA_902782955.1 uncultured Erysipelotrichaceae bacterium | reverse complement strand
CGTTCCCCGCATGACCTCCGGTACATTTCACGCCTCAACAGCCAGAATCATACAGGTCAAAAACAATTATGCAGTTATCCGGAAAGGTTTTCATAAAGCACTGATCTATACGGATGGTCCGGCCCCCTTTGACACAGATATACATTTGTCCGCAGAAGGGGAAACGATTCTGGCTGCGCATGGTTTTTACCGGTATTCTTTTGCTGAAAAGATGCGGGCAGAAGGTATTACAACAGCTTACGGAAGGGAAAGCTGGAACATCGAAAAAGAACATTTTTCTTTCCGCCGCCTTGTACAGAAGCGGATCGAAAGTATTGCCGATACAAGACAAAGAGCACTGCTCTACAGGCTTCTGCTCGGGATTACGGTAAGTGACGCGCCTGAAGATACTCTGTTATTCGCGGAAGGCTTTTCCGTTACCTGTCTTCTTTCCTTCTTTGGATATATCCTGAAATACCTGTGCAGGAAAGACAGAAGAAACAGGATCCTGATTGGTTTAAATATCTTGCTTGCCTTATTTCTTCATTTTCCTATGATACTTACTTATTCCCTGATCTCCCGGATTTGTACGCAGGCTTCCCTCAGCAAAACCGAAAAAACTGCCGTTCCTGTTATTCTGACACTATTTTTATTTCCTTCCGCTGTTATGACTCCTTCTTTCCTGATCATCCTGATCTACCGCCTGAGCCGGTACAGTTATGAGAACAGGTCTGAAAACGCCTTTTTCCTGCAGATGCATGTACAGAGCATTTTCATGCATTACGCGGATCCTGTTTTTACTGTGATGTTTCCGTTCCTGCGTATCCTTGCCGGAGCAGCCTGTTTTACTGCCTGGATCGATCTCTTTTTTCCGTTCCTGCATCTGACTGCGTGGACCGGTGTTTTGAACAGGATGATGGCAATGCTGTCTGTGTTCCGTGTCAGGGGATCCTGTCTCGGCAGCGGGACATTCTTCTATCTCCTGATGCTCCTCAGTGTTAGAAAATACAGACACAAGACAACAATACGGATCATTCTTTTTCTTGTATTTCTCCGATGCGGGCTGTTTCATCCGTTTCCTTCTGTCACCTTTATCAATGTCGGTCAGGGAGATGCTGTATTCATCAGCAGCGGACTTCATCGGGACACTGTTCTGATTGATACGGGGAAGCCTTCGCAGGAAAAAAACCTGCAGTCATTCCTGGATGCGGTATCCGTCAACCGCCTGTCCCTGTTTGTCATAACACATCCTGACTCCGATCACAGCGGGAATGCTGAATTCGTCAGAGAACATTATCATCCGGAAAAAGAGATCACGGAGCACGAGAAGGTTATTCGTCTGCGGTCACTTACTTTTTATGATCTCAATGAAATCAAAAACAGTGATGAGAATCAGAGTTCCATTGTTCTTTTGACGAGGATGAATCAGCTTAATTATCTCTTTATGGCAGACGCGGATGAGCAGAGCGAAAGGGCAGTCATACGAAATTATGATGCGCTGGAATGTGATATCCTCAAGCTTTCCCACCACGGCAGCAAAACCGGCAGCTGTGAACGTTTTCTTGATACCGTAAAACCTGAAATCGGCATCATCTCCAGCGGCAGCTATTCTATCTATCATCATCCGTCACCGGAAGTCATACAGAGGCTTCTGAAAAGGCATATACCATACTTCGACACAAAAGAAGAAGGGGATATTGTCATACTGTCGATATGGAAATGGAATTTCCTCATCACGTCAAAAGGAACCATAAGCATTTTGAAACCGTCATAATGAAAACAGCAATGCCGGAATATATCCATACTGATGATAAAGGAACGTTCTTTCTGAAAAAACCGGAAAGATTGTTATAATGGATAAGATGAATACTTATCTTTTCAGCGGAACAGAAGTTTACCGTCAGGAAAAAGCCCTGCAGTATCTTCTGGATAAAAATGAAATCGAAAAAGCACGCACATCCGTATATGACGCATCTGATGTGAAAACATTCTCCACCGATGCCGTGCTGTATGAGTGTGATTCCTTTTCTTTGTTTGATGAAGGGAAAAAAGCAGTTATCGTCAAAGAACCGTTTTTCCTGAATCCTGCCGCGAAAGGAAAAGAATCCGACAAGGCGCGTGAATACCGGCTGTCCAGAATCGAACAGTATCTGCGCAGTCCGAATCCCAATACGCTTCTGATTTTCTACTGTCATTGTTTTGATGCGGACAAGCGGAAAAAAGAATACAAGATGCTCGAAAAATACAAAGCTGTCATACAGAATTTCATTCCGCTGAAACCATGGGAATTTGAAGATTATCTGGACAAGGAGATCCGGAACAACGGTCTGAAACTGGACAGGAACGCAAGGAAGGAGCTCCTGCTCCGCGTCAACAGCAATTCCCTGCTTCTGAACAATGCGCTTGAAAAGATCCAGCTGTACGGAAAAACGGAACTCGACGTCAATGACATCGAGCATCTGATTCCCCAGGATCCGGAAGTAAACATCTTTAAAATGAGCAATGCCTTCATTTCCGGTGATATCACATCTATTATCCGTTCCAAAGATGAAATGAAAAATGCGGGATACGACGAAATCGGAATGATCGTCCTGCTCTCCGCAAGACTCAGGACGCTGTATAACTGTCTGAAGCTTTATGAAACCGGATTGAATGAAAAGATGATCGCGGTGAGGCTGCGGTCAAAGGAATACCCGGTCAGAAAGAATCTGGAAAGCTGCTACGGGATCACATCACACACCTTGCTTTCCTACCTGAACGAACTGGCGGATATTGAACAGAATGCAAAAAAAGGGAAACTGGACGTACGTCTCGCCTTTGAACAGTTTCTTCTCAGGAACGGCGGAAACCAGAAAAGGAAAGGATCCGGAGCGGAATGAAACGGGAAGTACATGAACTGGAGCCGATCTGGTTTCCCGATTCACGCGTGCTGATCCTCGGCAGTTTTCCTTCCGTCGTCTCACGGAAAAACAATATGTATTACGCCAATCCCGCGAACCGTTTCTGGCGGGTGATGGAGAATATCTTTGAAGATTCTGCGGCGGACAAATTATCGTTTTTGAAAAATCATCATATTGCTTTATGGGATGTCATCGCATCCTGCATGATCGAAAAATCCTATGACGCTTCCATCAGGGATATCACATATAACGATATCGAAAGTCTGATGCCAAAGACGGAGATCCGTATGATCTTCACGACCGGTGGAAAAGCCGCGGATCTGTACCGGAGACATTTCGGCGATACATTTCCGCATACCGCGCTTCCGAGCACATCCGGAGCGAATGCCCGTATGTCCTTTGAAGTCCTGTGTGATCAATACAGAATGATCAGGGAGTACACAGATGAAACATAAAACAGAACTGCTCGCGCCTGCGGGCAATATGGAATCTCTGAAGGCAGCTGCCGCAGCCGGCGCTGACGCTGTTTATCTGGGACTGAACCAGTTTTCAGCCCGGGCATTTGCCGGTAATTTTTCGCATGAGGAGTTTCTGGAAGCGATCCGGTTCTGCCATATCCGGGATATGCGGATCTATGTGACGCTGAATACGCTGTATACAGAAACGGAAATCGAAAATGTCAAAAAAGAAGTCGCGTTCCTGTACGAAAATGACGTTGACGGCATCCTGGTACAGGATCCCGGCCTTTTTCATTATATCCGCATGTGTTATCCGGAAATGCCCGTGCACTGTTCCACCCAGATGCACATACATAACATTGCCGGCGTGAAGTGGATGCAGAAAGAAGGTGCTTCGCGTGTTGTCATGGCCCGGGAAACACCGCTTGAAATCATCCGTGAAGCCTGTGAGACAGGCATGGAGATCGAAGTATTCGCATACGGTGCGTTATGCATTTCCTACAGCGGGCAGTGCCTGATGAGCAGCGTAATGAAAAACCGTTCTGCCAACAAAGGACTTTGCGCCCAGTACTGCCGCATGCGGTATTATCCGGAAGAAGGGGGAAGGTTTCCGGAAGGGGATTATATTCTCTCGCCGCGGGATCTGAATATCATTGACCGTCTGCCGGAGCTGCTCGACTGCGGTGTAGCGAGTCTGAAGATCGAAGGCCGTATGAAACGTCCTGAATATGTCTACCTGGCTGTCAGAACATTCCGTGAAGCGATCGATGCGTATTACGCGGGAAAACCTTACTATGTATCAAAAAAACGTCTGAAAGAACTGCAGCTGCTGTTTCACAGGGGATTTACCTATGGACATCTGTTCCATCAGTCCATTGAAAAGAGAATGAATCCGGAACGGCCGAATCATATGGGTGTTGAGGCAGGTGTTGTTCTCGAAGGAAGAAAAAACAGCGCGCTTGTACGGATGACAGAGACTGTCATGCAGAATGACGGACTCCGTATCCTTCATGAACCTGAAGATATAGGTCTTTCCGCGCTGAGGATGAAAAAAGACGGGAAGTTCGTCCAGAGTGCCAAACCGGGAGATGTGATCCGATTTGAATTCAAGGATGAAAATGTTCCCGCTGCCGGGGATATCCTGCGCAAAACAACAGATCAGAAACTGATGGACAGGATCCGTTCGGAAATTGACGGAAAAAAGTATTCCATTCCTGTATCCATGCATTATGCGGCATTTCCGGGCAGTCCGTTCCTGCTTACGGTTTCCGACGGAGAACGGCAGGTGACGGTCCAGTCAGATATCGAATGCAGCATTCCGCAGAAAGCGCCGCTTTCAACAGAACGAATCGAGGAAAACCTCCGGAAAACAGGGGATACACCTTTTTCCGTAACATCCTTCAGCGGAGATTCCGACCCGTTCTTCCTGCCGATGCGCGAAGTCAATGCGGTAAGAAGAAATGCGCTGGAACAACTGGCGGACATCCGGGCAAAGCGATACATACGCAGCCCGAAATCACCGGATTTTGAGATCCTGCATGAACCGGATGTGATCAGTGACCGTATACTCATCGATGATCCGGCTCAGGAGAACTTTTATACAATCCTTCCGGTTGTCAATGAGAATCTGCGGAACCGCGGGGAATACAGTAAATGCATCTGCAGCGAGATGGGTGACATGTACGGGAGTCATGAAAAATGCATTGCCGGCATGACACTTAATGTATGCAATTCCTATGCGCTTGCCTATTTTATTTCAAAAGGAATGAACGCGGTCATTTTCAGCAGTGAGATCAGCGATGATGCCATCCTGCGCGCTGTTGACGCGTTCCATATGCGATACGGTTTTATCCCCACAACCTACAAATTTGTTTACGGCAGAAGGACCATGATGTACATCAAACAGGGTTTTATTCCAAAAGGAAATGCAAAGGCTGTCAGAGATTATCATGGACAAAAGTATCCTGTGATTTATAATAATGGTATCGTTTCACTTCTGGAGCCGGAAGCTTCCCATAAAACAAATCCATATTGCTGGGGAAGCTATCTGATCTTCACGGATGAAACAGATCAAGAGAAAGGGGATATTCAAAAAGAAGCTTATGAAGAAATTACTGGAAGAATTTAAGGCTTTTGCACTGAGGGGAAATGTGCTCGACATGGCAGTTGGTGTTATCGTTGCCGGTCTGTTCACCGGAATCGTAGGCGCTCTGACAGAAAACATCATCAATCCTCTGATTGCATGTCTCGGTGGAACGGAAGTCGGTCTGGTCACAAAACTCGGCGATACTGGCCAGGTTCTGAACTGGGGCGCTGTGATCACAGCAATCATTAACTTCATCATTACTGCATTCGTACTCTTCATGATCCTGAAGGCAGCCAACAAGATGAAAGACGCAGTTGCCAAGAAGGAAGAACCGGCACCGGAACCGGAGCCGAAGAAGAGTGATGAACTGCTCGCTCTCGAACAGATCGTCGAACTTCTCAAGAAAGAAAAGTAATCCGAAACAAGCGGAGAAATCCGCTTTTTTCTTTTTCCCGGAGTATGACCGGCTTCCGCGCAGAATAACCGGAGGATAATACACGGAAAGGCAGTTCAGGCTTATTTTTATAGTGAACACATGCTCTCCGTTCTTTCTAATATGGGCTATTTTTGATATAATTTTTTGATGCAGGAGAGCTTATGTTTTTAAAACGAATTGAAATGCAGGGATTCAAAAGCTTTGCGGACAAAACGGTGATCTCATTCGATCATTCCGTTACCGGCGTCGTCGGTCCGAACGGCTGCGGCAAGTCCAATATCGCGGATGCCGTACGCTGGGTGCTCGGCGAGCAAAGCGCCAAAAGCATGCGCGGTGAAAAGATGAATGATGTCATCTTCGCCGGCAGCGCAGACAGAAGGCGTGTCAATATGGCTGAAGTCACGCTTGTTTTTGATAATTCCAATCATATACTGAACAACGAACTTGATGAAATCGAAGTCACCAGAAAACTGTATCGTGACTCCGGAGACGCGGAATATCTGATCAACCAGAAAAACGTACGTCTTCGTGATGTCGTGGAGCTGTTCCTTGATACGGGACTCGGTAAAGATTCCCTCAGCATCATTTCACAGGGTAACGTTATTTCCTTTGCGGAGGCGAAACCATATGAGCGCCGCGGTATCTTTGAAGAGGCTGCAGGTGTTGCCAAATATAAGAAACGGAAAATGGAATCTCTTTCCCGTCTGGAAAGAACCAGGAACAATCTGGAACGCTGCCAGGATATTCTTGCGGAACTGGAAAAGCAGGTTTCCCCGCTGAAGAGACAGGCCAGGAAAGCTGAGATTTACCGGGAGAAGAAAAAACGTCTTGAAGAGATCGAAATCTCCGTGCTGGTTTCCGAGATCAAGGGGCTTACGGAAGATATCGAAAGCGCAAAACATACACTGTTTGACATCGAAACAAAAGCAACGATGTACGAAACAAACATCAATGTATCCGAGACCAGGGTGCGTGAGGCAAGGGCTTCCATACAGAAGCTTGATTTCCAGATCGCGAAACTCCAGGATGAACTGATGCGGAACATCAATGATGTACAGGCACTGGAAGCCCGTAAAACAGAGATGGATGAGCGCAGCAAATACATCATCGAAACCGGTACAACCGCGGAAAAGGCAAAAGAGCTGAAATCCCTCCTGGAAGAAGCCAGGATCGAATATGAAGACAGACAGAAACGCTATGATGAGATCAGCAGGGATATTACTCTGCTGAGCGAAAAGCTGAGCAACGCCGCCCAGGTCATGATCGACAGGACGACCGAATACGAACAGGCTTCTACGATCCTGCAGGGACTGGAAAACAGGAAGAATGTCCTAGACCAGCTCATGAGGAATCCTTTCAACAACCAGGCAGGTGTCAGAGCAGTTATGGACAACCGGTATGCACTGCATGGCATTCTCGGTGTTATCGGCCAGGTGATCACAGTAGAAAAAGGCTATGAAAATGCTGTTTCGACTGCGCTCGGCGGCGCGATGAACAATATCGTCACTGCCGATGAAGAATCTGCCCGTGCTGCGATCCGTTTCCTGACCAAAAACCAGAGCGGAAGGGCGACATTCCTGCCCGTAACAGTATGCGCGCCCCGGTATGTGTCCAGAGAAAACAGGATCATATGCGAGAATACGGAAGGATATCTTGGACTTGCTTCAGAGTTTATTACCTGTGACAAGCAGTTTGATCCCGTTATCGAAAGCCTGCTGCAGAATGTCCTTGTAGTCGATACAATGGAAAGCGGCAACAATCTCTCCGCCCTGACAAAGCGTCAGTACAAGATCGTTACGCTGAACGGTGAAGTCATTCACCGCGGCGGTTCCATGACCGGCGGAAAGACCAGACATGATACCAATATCGTCACACTGAAAAAAGAAATATTCGATATCACAGCACAGCTGGATTCCCAGAAAGCAAAGGTACTTCTGGCCAAGAAAGCCAATGACGCTGCGGTCCATGCAAGGGAAGAGATCTCCCAGTCGCTCCAGCAGAAAAGATACGCCCTCGTCGGACTTCAGCCTGTACTTGAAGCAAAGCAGGCTAAATACGAGAAGCTGCGCAGTGACCTTGCGCTGACCGGAAATGCCGAAGAGGAAGGGACCGATGACAGTCACGCACAGGAACTGATCATGCGCCTGAATACCGCGTATTCACGCCGTGACGAGATCACGAACGATATCAAAGGCATGCGTGAGGAAAGAATCACCCTGAATCAGGATATGGACAGAAAAGAAGCACAGATCCGTCAGATGCGCAAAGACCTTTCCTATGCGGAAGCAAGCGCAAACGCGATCCGTGTTGACCAGGGAAGGCTGGAAACCAAAATAGAAAACAACCTGAACCGGCTGGCATCCGAATACCGCATGACTTACGAATATGCGCTGACAGTCGTACCGCACGAAACGGTAGAGAATGCCAGGGAGGAAGTTGCCCAGCTGCGTTCCGATATCGAGCGTCTCGGTAACGTCAACATGAATGCCCCTGAGGAATATACGGAAGTCAATACCCGTTATGAGACCATGAAGGGGCAGATCGAGGAACTGACGCTGAGCAGGGACAAGATACTTGCGGCCATTGATGAAATGGATACCGTCATGAAGAAACAGTTCCGGGAGATGTTTGACAAGATCAAT